>JAILDF010000121.1 GCA_024689585.1 Oribacterium sp. | reverse complement strand
CATATAATACTCCAAAAGTATGACCATATTTAATGATAAAAGATCATAATTGTTTATGTTGTAATTATACAGTATATGTTGTATAATGCAAACATCAGTTCTCTTAATCTGATACTTATCTTTTGTCATTATTGGAGGTTCGATGGCTACAAGGGTATTCTTTTCAAGGCACATCCCTAAATCATCAGTAATAGGTGCGGAGATTGTCGAGAGTGACATCCGTCTCTTTAACAAGGTCATGCATAAAGCAATGACTCTTGATGAGGTACGTTCAAAATCGAAAAGAGAAGCTACCGGAGCCCCTGACCTTAGGAAGAAGGCCAACAAGGCACTATGTACCAGAAAAGTGTCCGCTCATATCTTTTTAAAGAGCACTTATTCAGTGGATGATTATTTTGCGAACAGTGCCGTCAACACCGCAAAAGCTGCTATACAGTCCGTAAAGGAACTTAATAAACTAAATATTGATGAGTTAAGCTCACAGAAAAAAGACTTATCAAAGAAACAGGCGTCTGTAAAGACAACACTCACCAGGCTTACTAAGATAAAGGACGAGCTAAAACGTGTGTCTAAGCTCATTAAGACCAGCGGATATGCAATGTATAAGTTCAGAACACCAGTAGAACGATATGATATCAGTACCGGCAAGTTCCAGATAATGTCTTATGGGAAGGTCATAACTGAGTATGACAATGCTTATCTATTTGAAGTAAGATACGTGGACCCTAAGATAAGAAGGTGTAAAAATACTCTCAGGCTCCTCAAAGAACGAAGCAACAGTATCGATGAGAAGATAAAAAGTCTAAAAGAGGATCTCCCTGGTATATGTTTTGGCTCAAAGAAGTTATTTAAACAGCAGTATATCACAGGCAAGTATCCTGATTATGACACATGGCTAAGGTCTTTCAGAAAGAGACGTGAACATTCTCTGACTATCAGCGGGCGAAAGGATGCTTCACAGGGCAATTTTCTTTTCTCTTATGATCCTAAAGAGAAGGTCCTTACATACCGCACTCAGCAAAAAGAATCAGGCAAGCGTATTTTGGTCAGATTCCCAGGGGTTGAGTTCCCATACGGACAGGGACATGTGGATATGGCTGTCCTTGCAAAAAAGGACGAGCGTAAATCGGTGTGCTGGAGGATATCTGATGAAGGAGGTTCATTCCTTGTACAATGCATGGTGGACGTAAGAGCTGACGGATATGTCAATAACTGCTATCTTGACGGATGTATAGCAATGGACAGTAACTGTGACAACATTTCTATATCTGAACTTGATGCATCAGGAAACATAAAGCGGCATAAGGTGGTGTATTTCGACTTGTCGATGGCATCTAAGGGACATGCTGAACACATCCTGTCAAAAGCTCTCGATGTGGCATTTGACTGGTGTGACAGCACCAACAAACCTTTTGCTATGGAAGACCTGAGTGTCAAACATCCTGCGGACAGATACGGAAACAAGAAAAAGAACCGAATAACATCAGGATTTGCATTTTCAAAGATAACAGCACTTGCAGAATCAAAAGCATTGAAACATAAGGTTACGATAAAGACCGTTAACCCTGCATATACATCACAGACCGGAAAGGTAATGTTCATGAAGAAATATGGTATGTCCATACATGAGGCCGCATCAGCAGCTATAGGAAGAAGAGCCATGGATATAAATGAGAAACTAAATAAGACATACAGGGCACAGCTCTCTGATGATGTCATAAAACAGAATAGATGGAAACAGTGGAAAGCTGCATATAAGATGATTAAGACAATAAGACCTGATGAAATGTACAGTATAAGATTCACAGCATAAAAAGAACAGTCGATACTGTTCTAAATATATCCGCCACATGCCAACCGGAGAAGTAGCCAAAAGGCCAGAGGATCCAAGGAGCCAACCGGACGAGATGGTATGTGGTGATCACAGGATATATGGAACAAGGACGCGTTGCTAAGGGATGAGCAAATCCCAAAGCCTTAGCCCAAGGAAAATATATCCTGATGGACCCGCCGTGGTGATTAGCGGATCCGGCCACCACTGGGTGGTGCCTAAGAGGCCACCTCCGACTTGCTCGGGGGTGGAGCTTCACTCTGGAACAATTATCAGGATTGGATGAAATCAGCAGCCGGGCGATGATGGGAGAATATATCCTTTATTACCGAGGAAGGGTATTTGAAAGGTAAATCTGCATTGATGATGTTCGATAAACACGCAAACCTGAAATACAAATTTGGAAATAGGCACTTTTGGTCAGAAGGTTATTATGTGTCAACAGTAGGACTTAGATATTGGTACCGTTTACCATGAAATACCTGTAATATTTTTAACCGGTGTAAATGAAAGAAAACATATAGAGGCAGTTCTCAGCTTGAGACCAGTAGGATATATGTTGAAACCTGCAATTAAACCAAAACTAATTGAAGCAATTAAAGCTAATTGTTAATGATTGTATGATGATCATTTTTTATGCTCGGTTAAATATTTTCGTTAACAATAAAACATAGAAAATCATAAAATATCCTAAGTTGAAATCATAAAATCTA
>JAILDF010000117.1 GCA_024689585.1 Oribacterium sp. | reverse complement strand
AGAAATCTTCGTAAGGATATTTTCTATAAGATACAGGACTTTTCCTTCGAGAATATCGACAGGTTCCAGACCAGCTCTCTGGTTACCCGTATGACCACCGATATCCAGAATGTGCAGCTTGCATTCATGATGCTGATACGTATCGGTTTCAGAGCCCCCATGATGCTTATATTTTCCTTTGCGACAGCATTTATCATGGGCGGAAGGATGGCATGGATCTTCGTTGCGGTCATCCCTATCCTTGGCATCGGTCTTGCTATGGTAGTAAGAACAGTTATGCCGCTGTTCCGTGCGGTATTCAAAAAGTACGATGCCTTAAATGACTCTGTCCAGGAAAATGTCACCGGCATGAGAGTTGTGAAGTCATTTGTACGAGAAGAGTACGAAAAGAAGAAGTTCGAAGCTGCCGCAGCAGATGTTCAGAGAGATTTCACAAAGGCTGAGAGAATACTTGCCATCAACAATCCTTTGATGCAGTTCTGTCTCTATGTGGTAATGCTGTTTGTTCTGAGCTTCGGTTCCTACCTTATCATCACAACCAGAGGCTCAGCCCTTGATGTAGGACAGTTCTCAGCTCTCCTTACCTACAGCTTCCAGATACTCATGTCACTCATGATGCTCAGCATGATCTTCGTTATGGTAACCATCTCCGCTGAGTCGGCAGAGCGTATCGCGGAGGTTCTGAGAGAAGAGAGTACACTTGCAAATCCTGAGAATCCCGTTATGGAGGTTCCAAACGGTTCCATAGATTTTGATAATGTAGGATTTAAGTATTCAAAGAGTGCCGAAAGATTTGTTCTTTCAGACATTGACCTTCATATAAAGTCAGGTGAGACCATCGGTATCATCGGCGGGACAGGTTCATCAAAGTCTTCACTTATCCAGCTCATTCCGAGACTGTATGATGTGACGGAGGGCACTGTCAAAGTGGGAGGTCTGGATGTAAAGCAGTATGATCTCAAGACACTTCGTGATCAGGTAGCTGTGGTGCTTCAGAAGAATGTCCTTTTTTCAGGTACTATCAAAGAGAACCTTCGCTGGGGAAATCCGAAGGCTACGGATGAGGAGATCATTGAGGCATGTAAGCTTGCCCAGGCGGATGAATTCGTTCAGAGATTTCCGGACAAGTATGATACCTTCATAACACAGGGAGGTACCAATGTTTCCGGCGGACAGAAGCAGCGTCTTTGTATAGCACGAGCCCTCCTTAAGAAGCCAAAGGTTCTTATACTTGACGATTCCACCTCTGCGGTAGACACAAAGACGGATGCTCTTATCAGAAAGGGCTTTAAGGAATTTATCCCTGAGACCACAAAGATAATCATTGCACAGAGAGTATCCTCCGTTCAGGAGGCAGACCGAATCCTTATCCTTAAGGGTGGAAAGATACAGGATATCGGAAACCATGAGGAGCTTCTTTCAAGAAATACAACCTATCAGGAGCTTTACAGGGCACAGAATAAGGTGACCGAGGAGACAGCACTTGCTTCAGATGCTGAAGAAAATAACGAAGGAGGTGTTAACTGATGGAAAAGAAAAGAACACTTCCGAATAGTAAGGTTATGGGCAGACTGATAAAGCTCTTGTTTTCATTCTACCCGAAGCTGATTCCATTTACCCTTGTATGTATATTTATCAATGCCATAGTAAGTGCCATACCATCAATGTTTCAGCAGAAGGTAATTGCAATCATTGAACAGAACTGGCAAAGCGGAGACTGGGATTCGGTATCGGGAGAGATTCTTGGTCTGGTGGCAACATTGGCGGTTCTCTATGCAATTTCACTCCTTGCAGGTTTTGTCTACAACCAGTGCATGGCCATCATTACACAGGGTTCTCTCAAGAAGCTCCGTGTTAAGCTTTTTGACGGAATGCAGGATCTTCCCATAAGATACTTTGACCAGCATGAGCATGGAGACATCATGTCTTACTACACAAATGACGTTGATACTCTGAGACAGCTCATATCCCAGTCAATTCCTCAGCTTATGGTTTCAGCCATTTCTGTCATCACTATTTTCTGCCTTATGATGTACTACAGCATCTGGCTCACCATCATCGTTGTGGGCGGAGTATTTGTCATGACAAAGGTAGTAAAAAATGTAGGCGGCGGCTCAGGAAAGTACTTTATGAAGCAGCAGGCAGAGCTTGGTAAAACCGAGGGCTTCATCCAGGAGATGATGAACGGACAGAAGGTTATCAAGGTATTTAACCATGAAGAGAGTGCAAAGGCTGACTTCGATAAAGTTAATGACGAGCTCTTCAGAGTAGCTGAACAAGCCAATAAATATGCCAATACACTGATGCCGATACTTGGAAATATCGGAAATATCATGTATGTAATACTGGCATTCGCAGGCGGTCTTCTATTATTCCTCAAGGTGCCTAACTTAAGCTTCAGCGGACTTGCCTTAGGCATAAGCATTACCGTTCCTTTCCTTGGAATGGAGAAGCAGTTTGCAGGACAGATAGGCGGTATATCACAGCAGATCAATGCGATCGTCATGGGTCTTGCCGGAGCAGGACGTATATTTGCGCTTATGGATGAGATACCGGAAGAGGATGAGGGTTATGTTACTCTTGTAAGGTGCAAAGAAGAAAACGGACAGATAACGGAAACCTCGGAGTCTACCGGAATGTGGGCATGGAAGAAGACTAAGAAAGACGGCGGTTGTGAATACAGAAAGTTAGCCGGAGACGTGGTTCTCAAGGACGTGGATTTCTCCTATGACGGAAAGCACACAGTTCTTCATAAGGTTAATGTTTTCGCCCGTCCCGGACAGAAGGTTGCCTTCGTCGGTGCCACCGGTGCAGGAAAAACCACCATTACAAACCTTATCAACCGTTTCTATGAGATACAGGAAGGTACCATCACCTATGACGGTATCGACATTAAGAGGATAAAGAAGGCGGATCTCAGACATTCCCTTGGTATCATCCTTCAGGATACAGTGCTTTTCACCGGAACTGTTATGGAGAATATCCGTTACGGAAAGCTGGATGCCACAGACGAGGAGTGTATGGCAGCGGCAAGACTTGCGGGAGCCGATGATTTTATCCAGAGACTTCCGGAGGGCTATAACACAAAGCTTCTGTCTAACGGTTCCAACCTGTCACAGGGACAGAGACAGCTCATTTCCATCGCAAGAGCAGCGGTTGCGGATCCTCCGGTCATGATCATGGATGAGGCTACCTCCTCCATCGATACACATACCGAGGCGATAGTCCAGAGAGGTATGGATGCCCTTATGGCAGGACGTACGGTTTTTGTTATTGCACACAGACTCAGTACAGTACAGAATTCAGATGTAATCATGGTTCTCGATCACGGTAATATCATCGAGAGAGGTTCTCATGAGGAGCTGATAGCCGCAAAGGGAAATTACTATCAGTTGTATACAGGTGCATTTGAACTTGAATAATTGAAGATATGATGGTATAAGTTTAAAGTCCATCTTCCATACTTGATATGAACAAGTGGAAGATGGACTTTAATAACGCTTGGGGGATATTATGGAGCGCCGGGAAATGGCTCAGACCATTGAAAACTAATTATCTGAAGAGGTAAGGATTGAGAGAGCAAACGGGGAATGATCACCTTAGGTCACATTACAAAGGACCAAGGGCTGAGAGAAATATTGGGGAAAAAGATAAAAATGCGGGCCACGTAAAAAAGACGGGCCATATAAAAAAGACGGGCCATATAAAAAAGATCGGTCACGTAAAAAGGACAGTAGCTTATCCTAAAAGAGTATTGCTGTCTGAAGGGGAAGTTGAAAGGTTTCTGGAACAGGACTATCAAGGGGAAAATTCTGAGTATACGGGACCCGGAAGACAGATAAAAGTTGAAAGTATCGGAAAAACTCTGGGAATCGATAAAAGCGAAGATCATAATTCCGAGAGGGTTGATCGCTCGGATTTTGGCAGAAGCCGCAGAAAAAACGGCGGCAAAAGGGGAAATAAGAAGAAAAACCCAGCCATAAAAAATTCTTATAAGAGGGAAAAGACCGATAAGAGAAATACCTATGACAAGGAAGTTGATCTGATTTTCGGAGAAGATCTTACAAATGGTGCGACCGTAAGAAACTCACATGAGAGCTCAGGTTTTCATTCTGGTGGTGATTCAAAAAGCAATTTAAATCATGGTTCCGGCAGTGATTCAACTGTTGATCAGGACAGAGCCAGAGTATTTATCAATACCAGACAGAGCAACTATTCCGGTGCACGTTCCGAAAGAATGCAGCAAAGTCAGGAGCGAAGGGAAACAGAAGAAAGATTCAGTGATGTAAGACCTTATCTGGAAGAGGACGAAGAGGAAGAAAGACTGCAAAGGAGAAGTCGTTGGAAACTGCTTCTTATGGCGATAGGTTTGTTCTTTGTAATATATGAGGTCATTATGATCACACTGGTTACACTGAAGCCTCAGTCAGGGGACAAAGCAAGATCGGTTATGCTTCAGCTTCAGGGTGCTGTTACGGATAAAACTGAAAATAAAGATGATGAAACAGCCGATGCTGAAGGAGAAACGTCTGCAGCCGGCACAGAGGCTGTGGCAGAGGAATCATCCGAGCCGGAGACATTAACAGAAGAAACAACAACTCATGTTAATGAAAGCGGAGCCGTTGCTGTGGAAAATCCGGTTATGACTGTTGAGGCCGGAGCCATAGGCGTGTCAGAGTTTGAACCTGTAGAGCTTATGTTTTCGGGAGATGTGTATCTCAGTGACCACGTTATGGAAGCATATCAGGCATCCGGGGACATTACGGGAGTGGTTTCTCAGGCATATCTTGACGAAATGAAATCGGCAGATTACTTCATTGCCAATGAAGAGTTTCCATTCAGCAACAGAGGAACGCCGGAAAAGGATAAGCAGTATACCTTTGAGGTTGATCCTTCAAAGGTTGACATGATTAAGGAAATGGGTATCGATCTGGTTACTCTGGCCAATAATCATACTCTGGATTTTGGACCGGATGCTCTTCTGGATACGCTGGATACTTTGGATAAAGCCGGTATCAGTCATGTGGGAGCCGGGAAGAATATAGAAGAGGCGGCAGAGCCTGTCATGGTAAGCATTAAAGGCAGGAAGATCGCGTTTATCGGAGCGACCAGAGTTATGCCTGAAGCATATTGGGCAGCAGGAGAGAGTTCACCGGGACTGTTGGCAGCCTACGATCCGTCAAACCTGATTGAGGAGATCAAACAGGCTAGAGAACAGGCTGATCTTGTAGTGGTTTATGTACACTGGGGTGAGGAACGCAAGGAAATGCCTAATGAGATCCAGACGACATTGGCCCATGATATAGTGGATGCCGGTGCGGATCTTGTTGTGGGAGCTCATCCTCATGTCCTTCAGGGGATTGAGTATTATAAGGATGTTCCTATAGTGTACAGTCTGGGAAACTTTGTATTCGGAAGCTCCATACCGAAGACGGCACTTCTCAGGGTGACTATCGATAATACCGAGGATGGTTCTGAGGATCTGAAGCTTCAGCTGATACCCGGAAAATCATCGGCAGGATATACAAGAACCCTGTCGGAGGCAGCAGACAAAGCGGAGTTTTATTCCTACATAGAGAGTATAAGTACCGGTATATCACTGGGAGAAGATGGTACAGTGACGAATTCGTGACAATTCAGCCGGTGGACCAGGGGGACGGAGTTAGTGGTCCACCGGATACTCTGTCTCAGACATGTAAATTCAGGGCTTGTTATTTTTCCGTGGCGATGCCATCCGCGGTTGACAATCCTTTTTAAAATCGGTAAACTTATGTGGCATGAAAAACGAAGGGCAGAAGCAGATTTCTGCCCGGGTCAGCTACTGTAGCACAGTCGGTAGTGCATCTGATTCGTAATCAGAAGGTCACCGGTTCAAGTCCGGTCAGTAGCTCGATATTCTCTTGTGACAGCAGTATTGCCAACCAAACTATATTGGCTACCGTTAAATCGTAAAGTGAATATTACCGAAGACAGGTCCTGGTTCCGGATGCGAGGAATCAGGACATTTTTTGTGTATAAGTAAGATATCAGGCACCGGTTTATCTTTCAAGCTCGCTTGTCAGGGTGAACTGATGTCTGCTTTTGTTATAAATAAAATGTATATCCCGCCTACTTGCATAGATAAAGCAATTGAGGTTAAACTAGGAAAGTCGTTGTTTAAAAATTTTTTTTAGGAGACGTATGAAAAATATTAAAGGAATTATAACCGGTATGCTTACAGTGATGATGATCACAGCAGCATCAGGTCTTGCTTTTGCGGATAATATTAATATCACATGGATGGACGCCGACAATGACGGCGTTTCAGAGCCCTATTATTTCAATGTTGACGGAACATTGGCATTGGCCTCCGACTGGGTTGATGCAAACGGATCCTTTTCTTTTTCTTTAGGCGATACAGCACAGAACGGAGCTGATGCCGGGAACACCGATGCAGGTCAGAATGCTGCCGGATTCACAGGTTCTGCAGAGGCAAGCATTTCCACACCGATTGCGGATTTGACCATAAGTGCAGCTGTTCCTGCAGGTCAGCTTGATGCTTCAGTTACTTCGGCAAGTACAGCCGGACGTAGGGATATAGTTGATTTTGCGAGACAGTACGTAGGTGTCGGCGTTTTAAGATACGGAACCGGCAACAGTCTCAGCGGTCCGGCTGATTGTTCAGGATTCACACAGGCTGTATACAAAACCTTCGGTATCTCACTTCCGAGAAGCTCCAGAGAGCAGGCTGCAAGCGCACCGAGATACGTAACAGAGGCGGAGATGCTTCCGGGTGACCTGATTTTCTACGGCGGAAGCATTGGCAGCGTAAGACATGTGGCCATCTACACAGGAGATAATTCCATTGTTCATGCCACAAACAGCAGCCGCGGATGGGTATTTGAGGATTCCGGCAGCAGTGCTATACACTATGAAAATATTGCTGCCATCGGAAGATACTGGTAAATTGTGCATAGTCGATCAGATTTACATATGAATGTCAGATAATAAGGCTTAAAACCAGTGTTGACAGATTAATTGATATTAAGATGCAGTTTCCTTAGGGAGACTGCATTTTTTGTGTCTTTATATGCTATAATTCTAAGCGTACATTTTCTTAAAGAAGGACAGAGAATAATGTTTTTTATCTTTGGAATCAATAATGGCCGTAAGGACCTTGAATATAATCAGCAGATGACCTGCGATGTCTGCGGGAGGATGGGAAGCTACAAGGTTTTTATGACCTATATGACTTTGACATTGTTTTTTATTCCCATTTTTAAATGGGGAAAAACTTACTACGTGGAAACCTCCTGCTGCGGATCCCTGTATGAGCTGAGGCCCGAGACCGGAAAAGCCATCGAATGGGGAGATAATGTCTCCATCAGTGCAAACGATCTGTATCTCCGGCAGCGCGGGGCAGGAGCAGGGAGCGGGAAGACTGCGACTAAAATCTGCTACGGATGTGCCTATGAGACATCTGAGGATTTTGAATATTGCCCGAAGTGCGGGAAGAAATTTTTATAGTAGGGGATGATGAGATATGGAGTTGAGTTCAGCAGCTTTGGGACCGCTTTTGAACCTGGCGGTTTTTGTAATAGTAGTAGGTTTTATATCATATAAGATATGGAGATTTAGAAGATCCATCATGGGACAGGCACTTCAGATTCTGGCGAAGTCCATTGTGACAGGTGAAGGGGTTACGGATGAAGAGGAAATATCCGCAACACCGAAATCCCTTTCCTCTATGGATTCACTGTATATTCCGAGGATAGAAAAGGACTTCCCGGAGTTCAGCTGGAATGAGTGGAGAACACGTATCCAGAATGCAGTGGTTCTCAGAATGGAAGCCATTGACGAGAGAGCCCCCGAGCTTCTGATTGAGTATCCGGAAATAATGAAGGAAGTTGAAACTCTCATCACAAATGACAGTGAAGTTTCCTCGGGAATGGCATATTCCGAAGATAAGCTTGAATATAAAAACAGATATGCTTATAAGACCGTAATATCCGGATATGTCAGGGGAGAGGCCGCCTGCACCATACATGCCCAGACTTCCGCAAGCTATGAAAGAAAAGTCAAGGTGGGCACCAAAGCCAATGCTTCCAACGCACCGGATTCAGACTGGAAGATGAGAAAGATACAGACTGTTTTCCATACAGAGCTTGTGTATGTTCAGGATGCGGAGAAAACCAAGGGAAAGATGCTGGGGTACAATTGCCCGAATTGCGGAGCTCCGGTTAAAAGCCTCGGTTCAAAGGTATGCCCGTATTGCGGTACCGGACTGGAATCAATGAGTCTTAGAGTCTGGAGAATCAACAAGATATTTGAAGACAGGAAATGACACCCTCGGAGACAGCGCCTTTCCGGAAGCTGTTTTTAGCGAATACATTGTAATCTGCAACAGACATAAAAGGGGTTTGGAAAAACAATATGTAATAAATCATGGAGGCAACACATGAGATTGAATAAAATATCAGTAAAATTTATGCTGACTCTTTTGGTTACAGGGTCAATGACGGTTCCGGCTTTTGCAGGAACCAGAACCGTTGCAAAGGGCGTTGATTATATCAACAATCCTTCCGGTGTTTCTGCACCTGTCAGCATGCAGGAGTCGGAAAATTTACCAAAGGCTTCGCAGGCAGAAGCCGTAGGCAGCAGCGATAACACAATCGCAGCGGATTCCGATGCCGGTTTAGTGACCATCATTGATGGGATACGTGTTCCGAAATATGTTAAGTCGGATGCGGATATTCAGGCAGATCTTTCACAGCTTTCCGGTGGAGGTGCAAATATGGACTGGGGAAACTATTACCCGGCTGCCAATACAGCACCTGTTGGAAATGCAGACGAAGGGTGGCTGAGATCCTTCGATGCATATTCAAAGGAGATTACCGCGGATAAGGTATGTTATCTGACATTTGATCTTGGATATGAGAACGGACATACGACTTCAATCATGAACACATTAAAGAAGCATAATGCTCCTGCAACCTTCTTTGTCACAGGAGCCTGCACCAGATCGGATCCGGGTGTTGTGCTGAGTATCGCTCAGAACGGCTTCACAGTTGGGAATCACACTCTCAGCCATAAAAACATGTCAACTGTCACTACAAAAGAGCTTTTCTATACAGAATTACGAACTGTGGAGGAACAGTATGAAACACTGACCGGACATCCCATGAACCGTTATTACCGTCCGCCGGAGGGAAAGAGCTCCGCGGCACAGCTTAGTCTTGCCCGGGCTATGGGCTATAAGACCATGCTTTGGTCGGTTGCCTACAAGGATTATGATGAAAAGGCACAGCCAAGCCGCAGCAGTGCACTGGCAACACTTAACAAGCGCATCCATCCCGGTGCCATCGTACTTTTGCATGCAACTTCAGCCACCAATGATGCAATCCTCGACGAACTTCTCACCGGCTGGGAAGCTGCAGGCTATACTTTTAAATCACTGGATGAACTACCGTAAAAAAATGTAAGGGGGTCTGACCCCCCTTACATTTTTTTTACAGCTGTGGTGTTGTTTCATGCAGGTAACGTATAAAGGTGTTTACCTCATGCTGGCTGCGGAGTTTTGCAACATATCTGGTGATCGCAGTGCCGTATTCGTCTGTTTCTTTCCGGCGCACCATGAGAACGTCATGGAATTTGTCGGCAATGCGGCTTTCCGGATGAACATAAGAAGGGCCTTCCTTACGGCTTGCATATACACAGAAGCAATCGTCATCATTTTCGGAAGTATGATGTCCAAGCTCCGCTGAAGTCTGAAGACGACCGTCCAGGTATCGCCTATCTGTGGTGATCATATCCGCCCAGATTTTGTAAACATCCACAGAATGAGCGTAGTTCATCATGTCGGGAGCATCACCGCCGGCAGGGCAGATGGAAGCATTGACGGCAACATAATCACCGGCCTTGCCAAGCTGACCATGATCTTTTGTAAGATGCAGAAACTCGACACGCATAAAGCGGGAACCGGTTCCGATTGCTTTCAAAGCTCTCCGGCCAAGTAAACGGAGTTTTGCAGGCATATTAGGGCAGGTGTAGTAGATTTCTCCGGTATCGATCAATACATCCGGATTCGTTGCGGGAGCCCATATGGTCATGGATTCGAACAGCGGATTACAATGACTGTCGGCAATGGCATCATATGAACAGAGCTCTGCTTCCACAGGGGCTGCTGTGGCACCAAAAGCATCAAGGTCTCTTGTGAAAACCGGGATATCGGTTCTTGAAAAACGGTCCAGCAGTTGTATGGAATCCTTCACCCCTTCCAGTTCATCACTTTTCAGACCGGTTTTAATATTGAAATCGTTACGAAGAGAGGCATCCTGGCTGAGCCAGTATTCATTCATGGACTCAAGGTAGTCGATTCTTCCGTATTTGTATGTGAAGAATGCAACTGCCCTGTAAACCTGATCGTAGTCGGACAGATCCGAAACCTTGTAGTATTCTGTCAGACAGTCCTGAAGGTCCTGATCCAGTTCAACGAAAGAAGCATCGCCGATTCCTAAAACATTAACACCATTTTCTCTGAGTCTTTTACAGAAATGCCGGTAGTTATGAGGATAGTTTGGAGATATAAAAACGAAATTCATATAGAAGCCTCCTGAATTGTATTTTTGAGGTGAGGGACGTAGGAATGCTTCGCACAAAGCGCGCACTTTACTTATATTATAACCATTTTTATTCAAAATTAATATGGTAAGGGAGTAAAGAAAGAAAAAGTATTTAAAATTTTGTAATAAAATTGCGATAAAATGTCATATTATGGTATAATTCTGATATCTATTTGACAATGCTCGTGAATTTAAAAATATAGGGAGAGACTGATTATGAAACAGGAGCTTTATACTTGGCACAGTAAGCAGTTGGATAAAGATATGTCGCTCTTCGTGTATGGTCAGAAGGGCATTCCTATTCTGGCTTTTCCAAGTGAGAATGGTTCTGCTAATGACTGGGAAGAGCACGGAATGGTTGAAGCCATAGAAAACTATATTGAGGATGGCCGTGTCCAGCTGTTTACGGTTAATACCGTGGATTCGGAAAGCTGGTTTTGTGAGGATGGTATAAATCCATGGAGAACGGCAAGACAGGAAGCCTATTATAATTGCATAATAGAGGAAGTGCTGCCTTATATTCATAAGAAGAACAAGTCAAAGGTCATGCCTATAGTGACCGGAGTCGGTATGGGAGCAAATCATGCTGCAATCATTTTCCTGAGGAGACCGGATCTTTTCCAGTCTCTCATGGCGCTTTCAGGAATTTATGATGTAAGGTATTTCTTTGATGATTATATGGACAGCAATCTTTATGATAATGCGCCTGAACGTTTCCTTGAGAATATGCCACCAGATCATGCGTACATAGAGCTCTACAATAAGAGAAAGATGATTTTCTGCGTAGGGCAGGGATATCAGGAGTTTGACGGTGTCAAGACACTGAAAAGTCTTGAAAGAATTTTTATTACCAAAAGTATTGATGCCTGGTGCGATTATTGGGGATATGATGTAAGTCATGACTGGTACTGGTGGAAAGAACAGATTCAGTATTTCCTCCCGGAACTCCTGGGTGATAATGATAGTTTAGACTGATACTCAGAAGGTATAGCAGACCTCTTTGGCGGGGTCTGCTTTTTTTTACGCGCTACGACCTTCAAGCGAATACTTGTATTTATTTGAAGACCAACGCGACATCGAGTGGGGGAATGAAATCCGCCCTACTCGATTTGAAAAAGGAGTTCCACCGGGGACGACCCCGGTGGAATCTTCACAATTTCTACACATTTTTTCAGGAATTCTTTCAGTTTTCTTTCAGCTTCGTTCTGTATGATACAGCCATCCTGAGAGGAGGGAATGACATGGCAGGACAGATTTTTGAGAGAATAGAAAAGAAATTCATGCTTTCAAGTGAACAGCTGGAGAAGCTTCAGCCGGTACTTGATAAGTATATGTCTCCCGATAAATTTACAGATTACACCATTTGCAACATATATTTTGATACGGATAATTTTCAGCTTATAAGGACATCTCTGGAAAAGCCAAAGTACAAGGAAAAGCTTAGACTCAGATCCTACGGGGTTCCGACAGAGGATCAGGAGGTTTTCCTTGAACTTAAAAAGAAGTACGCAGGTATAGTTTACAAGCGTCGTGTGGCAATGAAGATGAGCGAAGCAAGAAAATATCTTTACGAAGATAAAACACCGGAATTAGAAATGAACTTCGCAAACAAACAAATTTTGAAAGAAATCGACTATGCGAAAAAGCTTTACGGATTAAAGCCCAAGGCATTTATCGGTTATGACAGAGTTGCACTTCACGGAAATGAGAACAGCGACCTGAGAGTTACCTTCGATAATGCCATAAGAGCGAGAGAGAATGACCTGGAGCTCACACACGGTGACATGGGAGAGCACCTGCTTCCTGAAGGAAAGACACTAATGGAAGTGAAGATTCCCGGAGCCATGCCTATGTGGATGGCACAGGCATTCGCAGAGCTGGATATCAGCATGATGTCCTTTTCAAAGTATGGAACCTACTATCAGCAGCATTTTGCCGAACGGACAGGCCGGGAGGCAAAAATCATAGCACTTAAGCAGTTTAATGCTATCGAACTCAGAAAGAATGGCGAGGCAGAGGCATTGAACCACGTCGGAATAGCAGGCCACAGAGCCATGGCGTGAATATGATCGGAATAATCGGATTATTTTATACGTGCTTGAAGATTTAATGAGAATATATCATACCGGAATATTTTTCGGATATTACAGATAAAAACAGTATCATCAGATGATAAAGGTTTGAAAAACTGTTCAGTATGGATTTTGGAGGTATAAAATGTTAGATACAATAATAAACGGAAACAATATCACATCAGAAGGCTTTATCGTATGCCTTATGGCATCACTGGTTTTGGGAGCGGTCATCGCCGCCTTCCACAGCTTCAGAAACAGATACAGTAAGAATTT
>JAILDF010000061.1 GCA_024689585.1 Oribacterium sp. | reverse complement strand
TGACTGCCTGAACCTTAACTGTTTCTCTGAGCATCCGGGGGAGTCTTTCCAGACCTTCGGACCATCTGAAGGACCGGTTGCTGAATCAGTATTTATCGCCGGAATGTTCGTAAAGTATGGTGAGGAATATGCCCAGCTTGCAGAGCTTCTTCAGGATAATGCTGAGGCCGAAAGAGCCCGCGCTGAAGTTAAGAAGGTTTATGAAGCAGTTCTTGAATATGGCTGGGACGGCGACTGGTTCCTGAGAGCCTATGATGCGGAATCAAAGAAGGTTGGTTCAAAGGAATGCGAAGAGGGACAGATCTACATCGAGCCACAGGGCTTCTGCACTCTCGCAGGAATCGGAGTTAAGGAAGGACTTGCGGAAAAGGCATTGAAGAGCGTTGAGGAAAAGCTGGATACAAAGTATGGTGTAATGATTCTTCAGCCTGCATATACAAAGTATCATCTGGAGCTTGGTGAGGTAAGCTCATACCCGCCGGGATACAAGGAGAACGGAGGTATCTTCTGCCACAATAACCCATGGGTTTCCATAGCTGAGACGGTTCTCGGTCACGGTGACAGAGCATTTGACATTTACAAAAAGACCTGCCCGGCTTTTATAGAAGAAATAAGTGAAGTGCACTGCACGGAGCCTTATGTTTATTCTCAGATGGTAGCCGGAAGGGATGCGAAATTCTTCGGCCAGGGCAAGAACAGCTGGCTCACAGGTACCGCTGCCTGGACTTTTGTGAACGTTTCCCAGTATATTCTCGGAGTTTACCCGACACATAAAGGTCTCTCCATTGACCCGTGTGTTCCCGGGGATTTTGGGGACTTCACACTGACAAGAAAGTTCCGTGGTGCGGTTTACAGGATTACGGTTCACACCAACGGTTCACAGAAGGGTGTTAAGAAGCTTACCGTAAACGGTGAGGTTTGTGAGGGTAATGTTATCCCTTATGATGCAGCGGTTAAGGAA
This sequence comes from Oribacterium sp., assembly GCA_024689585.1. Taxonomy (GTDB): domain Bacteria; phylum Bacillota; class Clostridia; order Lachnospirales; family Lachnospiraceae; genus Oribacterium. Next base: position 19,220 of record JAILDF010000061.1, on the reverse strand, counting down.
TACGACGTTGTAGTTGAAATGTAAATGAAGAATCTGTCAGGCAGGTTTTCATAACCACCGGGGACGGCTCTCACCGGCGAGAACCGTCTCCGATGGATAACCGGCGGATTAACAGAAAAAGGTTCGGGGCGTAATGCCCCGAACCTTTTTTACGTAGGATCAAATATAGAAACTTAATACTCCGGCTCGATGAGTCCGTAGCTGTTTCCTTTTCTCTTATAAACAACTGCCACATTTCCGGTATCGCCGTTCTGGAATACGAAGAATGCGTGTCCTACAAGTTCCATCTGGAGGCATGCCTCTTCAGGAGTCATAGGCTTGAGATCAAAGTGCTTTGTGCGAACGATATTGATCTCTTCTTCGTTTGTATCATCAGGCTCCTCGTTGAATGCATCCGAGAAATCGGCTGCAGCCTGATGGCGGTTGAGAAGTTTGGTGCGATACTTGCGGATCTGACGCTCGATGATGTCTACAACCAGATCCAAAGACTGGAATTTATCTGAGGTGGTTTCCTCTGCGCGGATCACCCCGTCTTTTACAGGGATGGTTACCTCTACCTTGTACATATTCTTCTCAGTAGAGAGAGTGACATTGCAGATGGTGTCCTCCTTAAAGAACTTGGACAGCTTTCCGAGCTTTCTGTCGATCTGGTCTTTCATGCCATCTGATACGTTAATGTTTCTGCCCGTGATATTAAACTTCATGGAATCACGCTCCCTTATATAGATTTCTCAAAATTCTTTTGAGATACCTAGATTATACCACCTGGGGAAATATAATTCCAATTTTATTGAGTGTAAAAAATGAATTTTTTATTAATGTGACGGCTGTTGACATAAAAAGGTCCCGAATCAAAGCTTTCGCAATGATTCGGGACCTTTAAAATTCGATATTTAGTAGGTTTTAGTTATTAATGAATCTTCCGTATGCATATGGCTCCCGGTAGTCATATCTTCCGGTACAGATTCCTGTTCGGGAGTTTGCGGCATGGATGATGACTCCGTCACCAGCATATATTGCTACGTGATTTACATAATCACCGGATGCGTAGAATATCAGGTCTCCCGGCTGCAGTTCTTCAAAGGTTATGGACTGGGCATTTTCAATCTGATCTCTGGAGGATCTTCCGGTTTTGATGCCGAAGTTCTTGAAGATCTGCTGTACAAAGCCTGAACAGTCAGCTCCATCTGTAAGTGAAGTGCCTCCGTAAACGTACGGGTTTCCAAGGAACTGCTTTGCGTAATTGATAAGTGCCTGGCGGCTTGCTGTTGTGGCAATGGTAGGAACAGCGGTGCCGGCATTAACAACTTTCTTTGGAGCAGATACAACGGAGGTTGTTTCGGATGAAGGTGCAGTATTGGCGGCTATAACAGTGTCATCAGAACCGGAAGGATTGGTTGTTACGCTTGTGGTGCCGGTTGATCGTCCTGTGAGATTTGATACGAAATTAGTAACGCTCTCGGCTACTCTGGATACAGTTGTTTTGAATGCACTGAACTCGTCTACATCGTCAGCTATTTCCAGAAGCTTATCTTCGGAACCGGAGGCGGAAGAAGTTTCCGTGGTGGTTTCTGCTGCGCTTGAATCCTTTGCAACGGCATAGTTCTCGGTTACGACATTGGATGTGGTCTCATCTATACTTGTAATGTTGTACTCCGGAATCATGGAACCATCCGTAAGAGCTGCCAGATCCTCGTCTGAAGTGATACCGAGTTCTGCATCATCCACGGGACCGTCTCCTATCTCGAGAAGGACTTCCTCGGAGGATGCTGAAGTGGCAGATGTAGATGTTGAGGATGCTTCTGTACTTGAAGCGGCAGTGGTCTCGGCTTTATCAGAGCCGGAATTTGCAGCTGAAGTTTCTGTGACTGAAGTTTTTGTCGATTTTGAATCTGTTGATGAGCTCTTTGAAGCTTTGGTTTCCTCAATTGTTGAATCCACTGCATCCTCAGAAGCGTTGGAGGTTTCTTTTGCCTTTGACGATGAAGCTTTGGTCTCGGATGATTTGGTTGTTGAAGCAACTGATACTGCCTCTACTATAGCTGTTACAGATGAGGATTTTTTTGCTTCTTCAGCGAAAGAAACCATACCGGGAGCTGTTGCGCTAAGAGTCATAGTTAATGCAGTATATATAGCAAGGTGTTTGTAGGTGTATTTTTTCAAAATGTACTCCTTAGCGTTCCGTGATAGGGGAACTGTATTTTATATTGAATGACTTAGTTGTAAGACGACTTTAATTTGTCATTTATAGTGATGGATTAAAAAACAAAAAACAGATGTGATACCATCTAATGTTTTAATCACATTATTATGGTAGCACACCTGCTGTTGAAGAATCTTTTTAAATGTTTTACGTTTTACTTACTGTGTAAAAATATTCTAAAAAAGAATGTTCAGGCCTTATTTATGAATAATAGCTGTCGATTCCGTCGGCGATTCCCTGTGCCAGTACAGCCACGGTCGAGTCACTGTAATCGGAAACCTTATCGCCCAGCTCCAGATCGATGGACGGGATCTTTGAGTAGCTGGTCTGTGTGAGATCCATCTGCATGGAACCGTCGCCGAAGATCTTTACACCATTTGCAGAAAGTCCGTTGATGACATTGGCACCCAGACGGTCACTCTCCTGCCAGATGGTGGAAACCGGATACATTCCCTTGATACCGTCGGCAACACTCATAAAGAAAGCACCTTTGTTTTTGGTTGTTGAATCATAGTGGATGGCGATATGGCAGTTGGCGCGGTTGTTTGCCATGACTGTACGGGCAATGTTGTCGAGCTGGACATCCTCACTCTCGCGGATCATGAGAACGTTGTAGCCTCTTTCGAGAAGAACGTTCTTCAGGGCCTTTGCAACTTTCAGATTTACGTAAGCCTCTGAGGTTCCGTCTGACATGGTGGTTCCGGAAGAAACTGCGGTTGCGTGGGTATTGCCGGCTGCGGTGCTGCCGCCTGTAACCTTTGCTGTTCCGTCAGGATGGCAAAGAGTCTTTACACTCTCACCGCCGCTGGTGCCGTGACCTGCATTAACGCATACGGTCTTGCCTTTCTTGTTGCTGCCGGTTGCATAGTAAAGAGTTGCGGTGCCGGAATTGATCTTTGAATTGCCGCCGAACTCCCAGTCTGTATTGAAAGACACTGCTTCAGAAGTTTTCTTCTCAACCACATTTGTGGTTGTATAGTCTGAGCTGATGAAAGCGGTCTGTCCGTTATATTCGATACGGCTCCACTTGTCGCTGTAGCCTGTGCGGTGGAAGCTGTCACCGGTATTTGCCTTTCCAAGCACCTCTCCTGTTTCAGGGAGCGCGCGAATGTTTACATCATCTGCCATTATATAAACCTTTTCATCCCGGGACTGAAAACTGATGGGAGCAGCAGTTTCTGCTGCTGTGGTTTCAGAAGCTTTTTTTGTCTGTGCTGTAGTGTTTGATGCAGCCAGAACTGTTGCCTGAGCTCCTGAGTTTGAAGCAGGAACTGTAGGACCGATGTTGCTTTCGACGGTTGTGGATTCGTTTGGGAGAACATTGGCCTCTGTATCAGCCAGAGTTCCTTCTTCTACGGAAACTGCGGCTGATGTCTCGGAGAACTCTGCATTGTAAGTCTTCTTGCAGCCGCTCAGGGAAAAAGCAAGCGCCGTGCAGGCGGTTGCGGATATTACGATAGTTTTTTTGAAATGGTTTTTCATTCTATACCTCACTTTTTTGGGATTCAAATCCATCCTCCGTCGAATTGTATCACTTGAGCAGTTAAATATCTAGGTGCCTGGGCAAGAAGGTAGATAAACTCTGCTACTTCCTTCGGTTTCGCCATGCGTCCGTAAGGTATCTCATCTTCCAATTCTGCTCTGTCTTCTCGGGACAACCATCCGTTCATATCTGTATCTACGCAGCCGAGAGCAATTGCATTTACCGGAATATGGTTTGGTGCAAGCTCTTTTCCAAGAGCCTTGGTAAATGCATTGACAGCCCCTTTGGTAAGACTGTAAACAGACTCCATGGAAGCTCCCGTGACCCCCCAGACAGAGGATACGTTTATTATGCGACCATTTCCGGATTTTATCATATAAGGAATTACTAAACGGGTGAGCTTGAACATATCAGAGACATTGGCATTAAGCATGTTACTGAATTCTTCATCCGTTACGTCCTGGCAGAGATTGAAAGTAGAAATGCCGGCGTTGTTCACAAGGATGATTTCATCTCCTGTCTCTATCGGCAAGAAGGAATCGGAATCAATCATCAGCGCCGATTTCAAAACTTTATCTGTGATAGCGCCATGAACAGTTATAACCTCGGTATATTTTCGTAACTTCTTTGCAACTTCCTCCAAAAGATCAAAATTTGAACGGCAGTTTATTACGAGTCGGTAGCCTTTCCTGGCTAATTTTTCTGCTGTGGCCTTTCCTACTCCCCGGGAAGCGCCGGATACGATAGCTGTTTTCATTATATGGTAGCTCCTATAGTGTCATTGTTGAATAATAGTATTATAAATCGCATAGCCATTGAAAAGAAACAAAAGTTTATCCTTTTTTAATTTTTATAAGCCTATACCGCATTGACTTGATGCTCAAAATTCTGCACAATTATATGTACAGAATAAATCGGATTTATAGAAGGAGTGTTAGCTATGTTAGCTGCTAATTATACAACTGTAAGAAATAACCTAAAAGATTATTGTGACAAGGCTTCGGACGAGAACGAAATAGTTATTGTGACCCGGAAAGAAGAAAAAAATGTTGTAATTATGAGTCTGGACAGACTAAATCAGCTTGAAAAAGAACTTCGAAATGCACGGTATCTGGCTAAGCTTGAAAAAGGATTTGCGCAAATCGAAGCAGGTAAAGGTGTTGCCCACGAACTTATTGAGGTTGATGACTGATGGAAAAAATATGGTCAGATGAAGCCTGGGAAGAATATTTATACTGGCAAAATCAGGATAAAAAGACACTCAAAAGAATTAATGCTCTCATCAAATCTATTGAACGTGAGGGAGTAATGCAAGGTATCGGAAAGCCGGAACCCCTCAAGTATAGAAGTGGTTATAGTCGCAGAATAGATGATCAGAATCGTCTTGTGTATGATTCTGTTGATGGGAAGATATACATCGTGTCTTGCAAGGGACATTATGAGGATTGATATCTAATCAAAATACACCCACCGGGGACGGTTCTCGCCAGCGAGAACCGTCCCCGGTGGGTGTTTGTGTTAAGTGAAATGGCGTTATCCTGCAAATACAATTCCTGAGAAGGCATCTTCGATCTCGATGCCGTCTACTTTACGTGGCCAGTCTGAAGTATCAACATAGATTCTTGCAATCTTTCCGTCAGGGGTACGGGCATCAACCCAGTTAAGCTCATCTGTACGTACAAGTGTGAGCTTTGTCTTTTCTGGGATCTCTGTTTCAGTGCCGTTATCGCTGCAGTCCTCTGTGAGCTCGTCCATTACGCTGAGCTTGAGAGGTTTGTTGAGGGTAAGCTCAAAATCATTGTTGATCCACCATGCATCGGTAAGAGGAACAGGCTTTCCGTCAGTGTCCATTTTGTAATGGCGGAAAATACCGTATGTACTTAAAAGGCCGCCTCTGGAGGACATGATGAAATCAGAAGGATCAACAGGCTTTACACTATAGAAAGCTTCTTCTGTGAAATCACCAACCTTTTTGATCTCGGATCCGTTAACGTCATAAATCTGGGTGATATGCCAGTCATTGTCAGAGTTCATATCGAGATAGATGTAAGCATTACCGTCTTTCTCAAGGATATAAGCACGCATACCGTAAATGCTTTCAAGTTTCTCTGTATACTCCTTGCCGTCCAGGCTCATGTTGAGGTTGTATTCTGAAGCATATTCAGCATCTCCTATGGGCTCCAGATAATTAACTGTGATGGATTTCTTTGTACCGTCTCCTGTTTCAAAAGAGAAAGGAGCATCCAAACCGATCTCGGCAGCATAGTCCTTTGTTGTCTTCAGATACTTCTCATTAAGGAAGTCAGCCGAGTCAGTATAATACAGTGAAACGAACTCAGGTCCGTAGGCATAGGCAGTGATGTCATAAGCTGAAAATACCGTAACCAGTGCATCGTGTGTCATGTAGAACTGAAGATTCATATCATCTTTTCCGTCATACATATCGCTGATGGCGGTTTTGAGATCATCTACAACGAGACCTTCTTCGATATCAGGATATTCTTCGTGAAGCTGTTTATCTACAGCATCAATGAAGGCATCCTTATCTGTAACAACATCTGAAATCTTGAGAACCTCACCGGTTTTTGGATCTACATTAAATCCGGTGATGACAGTGTTGCCGTGAGCCCCGCCCATAAAGGAATAGGTTGCCTCGGATACACTGAAAATGTTTGAGTCTGAGCGTTCGATGGAAGCATCCATATCTACAGAATAGGAATATCCATAGTTGTCCGTTTCCTTGAAACGGTCATCTTCCTCGGCAAGTTCTTTTCCTGATTCCATTTCAGACTTGAAGTCATCTGCCGTCTTCTTGTTGTAGGTGTCTACAGCTTTTGCAAGCTCCGGATACTCGGCATCTTTCTTGACGAAAGTTCCGTTCTCGTAAGATCCGAGAATAATTTCCGGGTAGTAGCCTCCGACTAAATATCTTTTGTCAGCATCCGAATAAACATTGTCATAGCTTGTATCGATGGTGGCATTTATAAGCTGCACTTCTCCGTTTTCTTCGGGGGCTTCTGCCTCAGTTTCTTTTGCAGCTTCAGTTGCGGCTAATGTTTCCGCCTCTTTTGTTTCCGCTGAAGCGGTAGTCTCCGCAGCAGCAGTAGTTGCCGGTGCTTCGGTAGAACTGTTAGTTGTTGCGGTTCCGCCGCAGCCTGACATCAAAAGTGCTGCCGAAATTACAAGCGCTGACATTTTCTCGATATTTCTTTTCATAATTACCTCCGTTCTATTTCTTTTCCTCTCGATGACCAAAAGTCACCATATCTACTATACCATTAAGGCGGGATAAGAGAAATAACAGAGTTAAGTATTTTCCGCAGAATGCGCCATGTTTGAAGCAGATCAGCCGGTGGACCATGGGGACGGAGTTAGTGGCTCATTTTGGAAAAATGAGCCACTAACTCCGTCCCCATGGTCCATACACTACAAAAGCCCGCCTGGGGAGGCGGGCTTACAAAAGAAGGGGTATAAAGGAAAGGACATTAGGGAATGTCCGCTTTATCAGCGTCTGATCTTTCGGATCATCGGATCGATCTGCTCGAGAGCATTGTTCAGATCCTCAAATACGAAACCTTTCTTTGTGATGTTGGTCATCATATGCTGGATATCGCTTTCAACCTTGTCATAGTAAACTGCGGAATCTGCGACAGTTGATGAAACCATATTCATGTTATTGTTGCAGTCATCAAATACCTGGAGCATTTCCTTGTTACCGTTTGCGATATCCTCGGAAACTGCGTTAATGCTTTCAACCACTGCATCTGTCTCATTAACCTGATTCTGTGAATCGGTAATTGCGGTTCTTGTATTTATGATGGCATCCTTAAGCTTCAGGTTGTTTGAGTTAAGGTTATGCATACTGCTGTCGATGGAGCCTACAATCTCCTGGATGTTCTTGGACAGCTTATTAACTTCTGTTGCAACAACTGCAAAGCCCTTTCCTGCCTGACCTGCACGGGCTGCCTCGATGGAAGCATTGATGGCAAGAAGGTTTGTCTGGCTGGCGATTCTGTTGATGGCGCTGACATTCTTGGAAATGTCTGCAAAGCTCTTCTGGAACTCTTCAAATACCTGCTCAACAGCGGAAATGGTCTCGTAAACGTCATTGGACTTCTCTCGTACCATATCCATGCTGTTGTGAGATTCCTCAACAGTGGATTCCATCTTGGATATGATGGATTCAAAACGGTCAACTATTTCCTGTACTCTTGAGAACTGAGCCTGGAAATCTGTAACTGAATTTGTTATATCATCAGATTTCTGACGAACTGCATCAAAGGAGTACTGGATGCCCTTAAGCTCGTCGGAGGTCTTGATCTCTTCGTGCTGCAAAAGATTCTTTTGCTTTAAAGCATATTCACCTATGGCTCTTAAGCCTTCAAGCTCATGCCTCAGAGAAGCGTCCGAAGCATTTGCATTGGATGTCATATTATCTTCCTGGTTCTTTCCGAATAAAAACATCGTACACCCTCCTTATCATTCAAATACAGCAACGACCATGGTCTGGTTTACATGCTGATTGTCAAACTGTTCGCCACCGCCAATGTTTCCGACAGATGGTCCAAGGGTTGCCATATTCGAAAGCAGCGTGTTGTAATATCCGTTGCCGGTAAACAGCAGGTATCTGTAAATACAGTTTACAGATAACAGCAGCGCAGGATTAGGAATATCGCTCATTATCTTTTCGCGGGTTGCCTTATTGATGGCATCAAAATCGTTGAGCTTCAGGATGCTGACGGAGTCATTGATATTTAATCTCTTATAGAAGGTGAGTCCGCCCTTTGGAAGAGGATCCTTCTGGGAAGCTATAAATACCTTATCTTCTACTAATCGGCCGAAAGGATGTTCAAGAGTGCTGTCAATAACCTTATCTACAGGAACACCCATCTCCTGACTGTAAACCTCTGCGATAGGCTTATGGTCGATCTCATAGACAGCCTTTTGTGTAAGGTCTACCTTGGTAACGATATGAGTCGGATGTCCTTCCATAGGGCCATAGATATTCTCGGAATATACCTTGATTCTGCCGTTGGTGTTTTTAATCAGCATATATGCGCAGGCATCCGGATAAAGCTGGCCGTTCACAGTAACTGCAGCTGTTGCGGTTGCAGCATAGCCAAGCTCTGTTCCGCCCACTACGTGAATGCCGCTGTCTCCAAGGGCCATATTGATGGTGGTGGTGAGACGCTCCTCGTCATTGGTGCAGTACTCGATGAGAACCGTATTGTCACGGTTACCGTTGACGATGCTCATACTCTCCTTAATGTTTACAACGTCCATTGCAGGGCAGGTAGAGAGATTTCTCACAACGCCGGCATGGACAACAGCATCACCGGTAATTGCTGTAACGATGAGGTTATGATCTGAGGACTGGGCATTGTAATAGTTGGTGCCGCTAACTCCGATGGACTGAGCATGGGGATATTTCTTCCTTAACATAGCTGAAATATCCTGAAGTCTGTCGTGATCTGTCATGATGATGAGACCGATAGGATCTGTTATCCCGCCGGTAGCTTCTTCTACAGCTGCTCTGACATCGCGATTCATACTGTAGCCTACTTTACTTTGCATAAGTACCTCCTGTTTATTAGGTATTGTAGTTATATTTTGAAGAAAAATATTGATTTCAAATTGCTGCCTTTCTTTTTATCGACACTTTTCTAAAAAATAATACCTTTTTAAGAAAAAAGAATTCAGAAAAATCGGTTTTTTATGAAATTTTTACAGAAATAACGAAGGACAGGCCATCACATCACTGTGAAAACCTGTCCTTTTAACTTTTTTAAAATTATCGAAAGTCTGTATCTCAAGCCACTGTGTTCACATGTGCTCCAAGATCAGGGTTTGCTGCCTGTTCCATAAGCTTCAACATAGTGCTGTTTGACTCTTCTTCATTATCCAAAGCCTTCTTTAAAAGAGCAGTTCCGATATCGGAACCCACATTTCTTGTTAAGAGGCTCATAGAAGCACTTGAGATTCCTGAAATATCCACGGGAACCACCTCCTTTTCGTACACTTTAACTGATTATAACATTAAATAGACTGATGATACCTGATATATTGCGAAAATTTATAATAATTTCATAACTGGACGGATAAAAAAGCGGACAAGGCCATAAACCCTGTCCGCATAAATTTTGTTACGCAATGAGCGCATATATTCCTACCAGCTCAAGAAGCGGTGGCTGGTATTCTTTTCCGATGAAAGCGTAGGAAAGCTTCCCGTCTGTGTAGGAAGCTATGGCTATATGTCCATTGTTTCCCCTTGTATGAACAATTATGTTTCCCATTTTGTAATCATTTTCTTCGTCGAACTTTTTGTCTACACCACTGACATCATTTGTACCGTAGCCCTGGCGGAATCTGTAACCTTCCTTGCCATTCTTGTCAGTATAAACAAGCTCGATCATAGTTCCTTCAAGGGCTCTGTACTCTATATGATTGTACTGCTTTAAGCCCCTTCTTACTTTATCTGAAACTATAAGACCTGATGCGTTCTGAGCCTCCTCCAGACTGTCATAGGTTTTCCAGGTTTTTATAGCCTCTGTTTCCTTCGTTTTGTCCATAAAAGAATTTATTACCTCATCCTTTAACTTTTCCATATCCTTTACGATCTCTTTGGGTTCAGGCTTTATGGGTTCGCTGTTTTCCACAGATTCTACGACAGGAGCTTCTGTTTTCTCTTCGGCTTCCTTTACTGTTTCTTCCGATGCCTCTTCTGTGGGTTTTGCTTTAGCTGTTGTCTCCTCGGTTTCCCATGCCTCAGTGGCCGCTTCCGGAACTCCGGTATCGCAGGAGTTCAGAAACACAAGTGATATGATAAGAATCGCAAAAACAACCGGAGTGCTTAATCTGTACTTTTTAACATGCACCGGGTGCTTATGACTTTTATCCTCAGAGGATACTCTAGAATTATCATTTTTATGATCAATCAATTTCATAACACGCTCCCTTTATGTTCACACACCTTTTATATCGGCATATTCAAGGAAAATATATAAGTCCGTCATCATAAATCCTCGTTTTCGTACAACTTTTATTATTATCAATATGATAACTATTATATCAAAAGGTTAAGATTTCCGAAATTTGTATTCAGAAAGAAATTATTTTAGTATAATCATCCTAATTAGATGATTTGTACCGAAAGGAGAATGACTATGAGATATTCTATCGAAGGCGAGCCGATGCCCGTTGTTATCTGTGAACTTGAACCCGGAGAAGAAATGATAACCGAGTCCGGCGGAATGGCCTGGATGACACCAAACATGCAGATGTCCCAGGAGGGCGGAGGTTTCGGAAAGATGTTCGGACGTATGCTCACAGGCGAGTCCATGTTCCTTACTCATTACAGATGTGAGGGTGGACCCGGAACTATTGCCTTTGCTTCAAGTTTTACCGGAGCCATCAGACCGGTTGAGATCGGTCCCGGAAGGGAACTTATTGCCCAGAAGAATGCATTCCTTGCTTCAACCACAGGCGTAGAACTTTCAATAGCCGTTCAGAAGAAGCTGGGAGCAGGATTCTTCGGCGGTGAAGGCTTCATCATGCAGAGACTGGCAGGAAACGGCATTGTTTTCCTCGAACTGGATGGACACGTTAAGGAATATAACCTTGCACCCGGCCAGCAGATGGTTATCGACACTGGTTATCTTGCTGCCATGGAAGGAACCGTTACCATGGACATTCAGCAGATAAAGGGTGTTAAGAACCTACTCTTCGGCGGTGAAGGTCTGTTTAATACCATTGTTACAGGTCCCGGAAAGATATGGCTCCAGACCATGCCTATACCTCAGGTGGCTTCACAGATCATTCCGTACCTGCCGAGCAAAAGTAATTGATTTCCGAAAATATAATTAAAGCCCGCCATTCCGGCGGGTTTATTATTTTCGCGATAAGGCCGTCACGCGTGCGTTGTGCTTGTACAAAAGCATATGTGACGGCCAACGCGGAATCGAGTAGGGCGCATTTTCCCTACTTGATTCACACCATAAACGAAAGGAACTTTTAAAATGAAAGTTTTCGCATTTATCGCAGACGGCTCTGAAGAGGTTGAGTGCCTCGCAGTTGTAGACCTTCTAAGAAGAGCAAAATTCGATGTAACCCTTGTTTCAATCAATAAAGAAAACCGGGTTCACACCAGTCATGACATAGACATTATCACAGACACTGCTATTGATAAGGTTAATGTTGACGACGCCGACATTCTCTTCCTCCCGGGAGGAGGAGCAGGAACCGAAAATTTCAAGGCATCAAAGACTCTCAGTGATATGCTACTTACTCATGCCGGAAAGAACAAACCTATAGCTGCCATCTGTGCGGCTCCTTCGGTTCTCGGCATTCTGGGACTCCTCAATGGACGTAATGCCACCTGTTATCCCGGTTTCGAAGACCAGCTTACGGGAGCAAACTGTGTTCATGACGGTGTCGTAACTGACGGTAATATCACGACCGCCCGCGGACTCGGCTATGCTCTGGATCTCGGACTCCGGATCATAGAGCTTTACAAAAGCCCGGAGGAGTCTAAAAAGATTAAGAGTGCCATACAGTATGATCAGGTTTGATTGCATAATAGGAAATATGTGGACGGGGTCATGGATTTGACCGCGTCCTTTTTGAGTTTTAGATAAGGCTTCCATATGCGCGAAAATCATCTTAAATTATTACTTTTTTGTGACACTTCCGTGATGCTCTCAGTGATAGAATCTTTGACATTAGGGAAACACGGTTTCAGGGAAGAAAACGTGTCCTTTCAAGGAGGAAAAAAAGAGTATTATGAGGTTCAGAAGGCGTTTTGTGTGTTACAGTGTTTTTATCATGATTTTTGCATCGCTGGCGGTTATATTCAGCGATCTTGAGATAAAAAAGAGAGTTATAGATAAGCAGCAGTTTATCATGGCTGCAAATGAAGCCGGATTTGAGGTTACAGATGATACATATCTTTTTGAGGGTGTGAGGGGACTTGATACAGCCCTTAATGCCAGCAATAGTGATAATTCTCTTACCTATCAGTTTTATGTATTTGATAACCGGGACACAGCGGATGATGAGTTCGATATTTTCAGAAAAACCCTGGACAACACTTTTGTGACTAAGGATTATTCCAGTTATGTGGGACAGAATTATCTTGTTTTCAAGATGGAAGGTGCCAAGGACTATTATCATCTTTGTAAAGTTGACAATACTCTCTTCTATGCAAAATCTCCCAATGAAGAAAGGCTTCAGGTCAGGGATTTTGCCAAAGAGGTTGGATATAATTGATACTTAATTAAATAGTGAAAGGCTCTGTGGTGCATTACCACAGAGCCTTTTTCTGTCCGTGATATAGACGTTAGAGGTACATTGCCAACCAATGCGTTATCGGGTAGGGCATCATTTTCAACATTCGGGTCTCGGTACTATATGTGACTCAGTCAACCTGTCGGCATCAGCTTATCTGCCACTTTACATGACTGCCATCTTCGTCCTTTGTGACTATAAGCTGGTCTTCTATTTCCTGTTTTAATTCCGTCACATGAGAGATGATACCGATCAGCTTGGAACCGCTGGCCATTCGCTGAAGTACTCTGATGGCCTGGTCTCTTGAGTGGTCATCAAGGGAGCCGAAACCTTCGTCGATAAACATTACATCCAGATTTATGGCAGCAGAGTTTTCCTGTATCTGGTCAGCCATTCCGAGAGCAAGGGACAGGGCTGCCATGAAGGATTCACCGCCGGACAGAGTCCGGACCTCACGGACTTTGCCGGTGACGGTGGAATAAACCATGAGATCAAGTCCCCGGTTCTTGCCCTCCCCTGCCTGGTCATCCTCCACCATACGGAGTTCGAACTGTCCTGCCGACATATCACTGAATCTAAGGTTTGCGGCATAAAGTATCCTCTCCAGATAATATCTCTGTACGAAGGTCTCGATATCCATGCGGGCACCGGTCACCTTTCCGGCAAGACGGTTGTAAAGTCCGTCGATCCGGTTAAAATCGGTGACAACCTCTGCACGCTCGGACATCTTCGGATTCAGGGAATCGAAGGCCCGTTTGTTGACATTCAGATCATCCTTCAGGGCGTTCAGTATATCCTGTTCGCGCTTCCACTTTTCTTCAGCCTCCTTTACTTCCTGTGCCAATGTCTCCAGCGCTGGTTTCTGCTTATCACCAATGGCTGTCTTTGCCGTATGTATGGCTGCCTCCGCTGCGGTTTTTTTATGGGTGTAGTCATCTATGGACTGCTGAAGCTTTGCGGCTTCTGCCTGAGGATGATTTTCGGTAATGCTTTGCCACTCTTCTTCGGACATGAAATTGTCCTTTAGCATGGATTCATAGTTTTTCCTTCGTTCCGAAAGCTCCTTCTTAAGTGAAGGAAGTTCGGCAGTATATCTTGTGATGAGGGCTGCGGAACCTTCCTTTGCGGCTTTTGCTGTTTGGGACTCACTCCGGGCATTACTTAAAGCTTTATCGGCAGCAGTTTTTTTCTGTTTTGCCTGATCAAGTGCATCCTTTGCGGCATTTTCGGAATCAAAATCCTTTTGGGAAAGGAGACTCTCTAAAGCCTGTCTGCGTTCCGCAAGAGTAATCCTTTGTTCTGAAAGCTGATTCAGTGCAAGCTCCGCCTGCTTTTTAAGTCCTGGTTTCTTTTCTTCGATTTCCGAAAGCAGGGCTTTGAGTTTTTTGAGAGCAATGTCCTTTTCCTTCAGAACTTCGCCTTCCCCGATGAAGGATTTTCTCCACTCATTAAGTCTTGCCATGGCAGCTTTTATATCCGTTTCTTCAGGCAGATCCGGAAGAAGTGCTTTGATTTTTGCCAGAAGCTTTTGGAGATCCTCCTCTGAGCGGGCCTTCTTTTCGGACAGAAGTTCATTTGCGGTTTTTGCCAGAGAGGCAGCCTTTTCAGAGGCGTTTCTTAAAGTGTCATTTTCCTTTGACAGTTCATCAATAAGTTCCCGGGTCAGCTCCTTATGTTTATCCGAAAGAAGGCATGGGGATGGGTGATCAAGGGAGCCGCAAACGGGACATGGCAGTCCGGGCTTCAGCTTTTCCTTTGCAAGAAAGCCTGCCTGGGCATCCAGAAAACTGTTCTGCTTCGCAATGTAGTCAGCATTATGGATGTTGAACTTTTCTTTTGCGATAATGTAGTCCTCCTGAGCTTTTGCGAGGAGCGCAGACTGCTCTTTTACAGCATTACAGGACTTTTTTGCAGCCTCGTATTCTGTGTCCAGGGCTGAAAGTTCACTGCTTTTTGCCTGCCAGTGAGCGAGCTTCTCCGGGGTATCGGAAAGCTCTTCCTCCTGTTTTCTGCAATCTGTTTCATTTTTTTCGCAGGACTGAAAAGCTTCCTCTGCTTTTCGGGCTCCTTTTTCAAGTTCTGTGAGGTTTTCTTCTGATTTTCTGACTTCTGCTTCGACTGTTTTTATCTTGCCAAACAGTTCAAGGGACTTGCTTGCTCTGTCATGTATCTTCGCGTATCTTTCTGTTTCTGTGGCAGCCGCCTTCTGCATTTCTGCTTCTTTTTGGACGGCGTTAGCTTCGGCTTCGGAAAGGGAAGGCAGTTTTTCCTCCTGCTCTTTAAGCTTCTGCTCAATCTCTGACACAAGACTCTGCTCATCACTATACCTAAGGAAACTGCCCTTTATGTCATAGGCCTTTTTGATATCGGAAATTAGTTTTTGAGAGCTTTCAATCTGTTCTTTTGAGGCTTCGCATTCCTTCAGAGACTGTTCCGCTTCCTCAAGTTGTTTAAAGGATATGGCGATGGTCTGCCCTTCCGTAAGAGCCTTCATTTTTTTATCCCGGTCAGAAGTGAGAAGGTCGTAGGTTTCCTGCATTGATTTCTGCCTGTCATGTGTCAGCTCCAGAAGCTCCGAAAGAAGCTCCAGAAAACGTTCCATGTCAGCAACATTCATGCGGTCAGACCTCAGGATGCTTTGCTGCAGGTCCGACATTTCTTTTGCCTTATCAAAATACTCCGGAACCTTTACATGACCTGCTTCTGTCTGGCAGGCGGTTTTAATTCTGGATATGTCTGTGAGTTTTTCTTTTTTGCGATTTGCGAGTTCGTCCACCAGTTTCTGGTAAAGTTCTGTTCCGAAAAGCTTTCTGAAAATGGCTTTTTTGTCATCGGACTTTGCTCTCAGAAGCTCCATAAACTCGCCCTGGGCGATCATGGCTACCTGCATAAACTGACTCTTGGTGAGACCGACGATCTCCAGGAGTTTAACATTGGCCTCCTTCTGAGGATACTCTGAGCCATCAGGCATGATAAGGGACAGGGACTCGCTTATGATCTGATCCTTTGCCCCCTTACGTTTTGCGGGGCGAAGATGCCTGGGGACGCGGCGCACGGTGTAGGTCTGCTCCTCTCCTCCTTCCAGTTCGGAAAATTCAAGCTCCACAAAGGGTTCCACATCGAAATCCACGTACTGGCTTTGAAGCTCCACTCCGTCCTTTTTGTTGTTCCCGGAGCTGGCTTCGCCGTAAAGCGCAAAAACCATGGCATCAAAAATAGTTGTTTTTCCGGCACCGGTATCTCCGGTCACAAGGAAAAGGTTCTGCCTTGTGTTTGTAAAATCTATATTGGTTTTCTTTCCATAGGACCCGAAGGCCTGCAGGGTTAAATTTATCGGTTTCAAAATGCTCTCTCCTGTATAGAATTGATCACATCTTTCAAAAGTGCCTGTTCTTCTTCATCCAGATCTTTCAGAAATGAATTGCAAAGCTCAAAGGGATCCAGGGTTCTTTCCGGCTCAAAACGGTTTTTGTAGTCTGCTTTTCTCAGTGTTTCCCTTCGGATTTCAAGGAGATTCGGGAAGGCGTTACGAAGTCTGTCCTGAATGTCAAAAACATCCAGATCGACTTTGTCCTCGAGGATTACAGTTACATAATCGTCAGAGCTTCGGGTCAGAACTTCGGACAGAGTGCCTCTTATGACGCGTACCTGTCTTAAAGGATCCAGAGGCAGAATCTCAGTGCCGAGGTCACCCTTCTGCCCCAGGGTGACCTTGATGATCCCCTTCTCCTGTCCTGCTTCTGAAACTGAGCAGGCAAGAGGTGTGCCTGAGTAGCGGTAAAATTCACTGCCCACCTTCATGGGTTTATGGATATGACCAAGTGCTGCGTAGTCAAAGGATTCCAGGATGTCAGCATTAACCTGGTCAATGTTTCCGACGGTATGTATCTCGGAATCCATTCGATCGATTTCTTCCGGGGACTTACCTTTCGGAAGGTAGAACTGATGGCTTACGAAGATGTTCCGTTCTTCTGCATTAATCTGTTCCCGCTCCAGGAGTTTGTGCAGGGATTCGTCATATGACAGATTAAGCCCGTTTTTGTCAGTGCCGACAATAGCTTTTATCATGGAAGGCTTCACAAAGGGAAGAAGGTAAAAGTTGACGGGGCCAAAGGAATCTTCGAGAGTCACCTTTTCGATGTGATCTTCAGGATTTAGCGGCGGAGTTCCGATCATATGTATCTTCTGCCGCTTCAGTATGTTTCTGAAGATGTTTACACGCGGGGCGCTGTCGTGGTTTCCGCTTATAAGCATTATTTCTGCATCGGGAGCGGCGTCCGTAAGGTTCCTTATGAAATCGTCAAATAGCTCCACAGCCTCTATGGGCGGGATGGCTTTGTCATAGATGTCGCCTGCTATCAGGATGGCATCCGGCTTATGTTCTTTTGCGTAGTTGATGATTTTTTCGAGAATGTATTTTTGATCTTCAAGCAGATCGTGATTTATGAGTTTGAGACCCAGATGAAGGTCGGATAAGTGGAAAAAAGTCATGTTGTGCCTCCGGAGAGATGATCGTGAGGAAGTCTGCATCGGACTGAAACGTCCTTTCACAATTATATTCCAATGAAAAATACTTCGCTACTATTGAGGTAGATGTAAGGAAAATTGAGATAAGAGATTTTGTAAACGAAAAGAGGAAGTCCTTGCAAGAACTTCCTCTTTTAAAATCGTCGGAGTGACAGGATTCGAACTTGCGACCTCTTGGTCCCTAACCAAGCGCTCTAACCAAACTGAGCTACACCCCGAAAATGTGGCAGTAATTATCTGATAACCCTTTCATTTTATCTTTAATTAAACGATTTATCCACATATTTTTTTACTCATTTCTTTCAATATTTATAAATATTCAATTATAAGTCGAATATAAAAGATTAATTTAGGCAATAGTAATTTACAATAATGAATGATTTATGAGTTTTTGAGTACAAAGTTATAAACTTGACTAATGGTAGGACAATTATGAATTTGAATTTTTTTAAACCAATTGCAGATGACGTTAAAACAATTGCACCTTTTTTCTCTATGCGTCCCAATAAGGCATGTGATACTGGCATATTGGATACATATCTATGGAGAGATTATTATAATACAAATATTTGCGTGGTCGATAACCGTGCAGTACTTATGCTGATGCATCGTAATGGAGAGTATTTTTCAGCTATGCCTTATTGTGCTGAGGAAGATCTGCAAAATTATTTCAATGTCATCAAGCAATATTTCAATGAAGTACTCAAAAAGCCATTAAAAATATACCTTGCCGATGAAGAAGCAGTTGAAAAACTCAATCTACAGGATGACAAAAATTTCTACATAAAAGAGGAAGTAAATTTGAAAGATTATATATATGATGGTAATGATCTCAGAACTCTTCCCGGTGGCAAATTTTATAAAAAAAGGAGTCACATAAATAAGTTTCTAAAAACCTATGAGGGCAGATGGGAATATAAGAGTCTCAATTGTGATGAAAAGTCAAATGTATTAAAATTTTTGGCTTCATGGTATAAAGAACGTTTTGTTGGAACTAATGATACAGATATATCTCTAGAATATGAAGCTAATGGAATGCAAGATGTTTTAAAAGGTTGCTTTTTTATAGATTATTTTAAAGCTGGCGGTATTTTTATTGACGATAAATTAGAGGCAATATCATTAGGTAGTTATAATCCAAGAGAAGACATGGCTTGTGTAGCTGTGGAAAAGGGAAATCAATCCTTCACTGGCATTTATCAGGTCATAAATCAACAATTCCTTCTACACGAATTTCCAAATGTAAAATTAGTCAACCGTGAGGATGATTTAGGGATTGAAGGCATAAGGGTAGCTAAAGAAAGCTACAATCCTTGTTGTTATGAAAGGAAATATATGGTTCTCCAAAAAGACTTTGATGGTTGGAAAAATCAGATTAATGACCAATTTGAGGATCAATCATGATAAAGTGCTGAGTTTCCTTATAAAAACATCAACAGAAAACGCAAATGCAACGAAAAAATTTACGTTGTATTTGCGTTTTATAGAAAATATAGCACGTAATATGGCGCATCTATTGCAGCAACTTTCGGCATAATTTCCGCTTATAATGTTAATAATCATCCACAGGATCATTAATTAATGTCTGTTCATTTTTACAATAGATGCTAATGTCGGAATATGCATAGAACAAACATCCATGCAGGACAAAGCTTTGGAACAAGTATTTCGAGTTGAAAATAGCCATTCAATTTTTAAAAGGAAACGCTATATCATTTTTTGAGT
>JAILDF010000031.1 GCA_024689585.1 Oribacterium sp. | reverse complement strand
GACAGGCTCCTTGACCTTGGCTGCGAGGTAAAGCTTGAAGCAAAGGAAGCCGGTCCGATTTATACAGATCCTGTTGAGTACATTAAGTATGACCATTCTGTCTCTACTGAGGATACGGAAGGAATCGCAATGCTCAAAGAGATCATTGCACTCGCTGCCACCGAAGATTATGTCAGCTATGACATCCTCAGAGATTATTCTATGGATGAGGATGAGGACGCACGTTGGATGGAAGCTCAGTTTGCCATGATTGAGTGCATCGGAAAGCAGAACTGGCTGATCCAGCAGTTATAAAAGTAGAGAAACGAGGTATAACGATATGAAGATTTTGATTTTAAACGGAAGTCCTCGTAAAGAAAACACGGCCGCCATGGTGGAGGCTTTTAAGGAAGGTGCGGAGAGTGCCGGCAACGAAGTCCGCGTGCTGCACATAGGCAGGATGAAGATCAATGGATGTCTGGGCTGCGAATACTGTCATGGCAAGGGCGAAGGTCAGTGTGTGCAGAAAGACGATATGGGACAGGTCATTGATGCTTACAAGTGGACGGATATGGTAGTCTTTGCATCTCCTATCTACTATTCCACGCTGACTTCTCAGCTTCATGCGGCTATCCAGCGTGTGTATAGCATCGGAAAGCCGGCAGCAACTAAGGCGGTATTACTCTTAAGTACCGCATCCGGGCAGACTGAGGCGGCAGAAGCTTACTTTAAGCAGCTTACCGCTTTCATGGGCATGGAAGACTGCGGCGTCTGCAAGGTCGTTAACGAAGACAATAAAAAAGAGGAAAAAATGGCCGAAATCAAGGCTTGGGCTGCAGCCATTAAATAAAGGAGCACACATCTTTTATGGAAGAGAAAGACATCATACTTGATGCAATGAAAAAGGCGGGCGAACCGCTGAATGCAGGCAAAATTGCTGAAATGACCGGTCTTGATCGCAAGGTAGTAGATAAAACAATGAATGCTATGAAAAAAGACGGTTCCATTGTTTCTCCCGTCAGATGCAAGTGGGAGCCTGCGCAGAAATAAACGATTCAGTCAGATTGGCATACCTCCCTCGGAGATGTGCCGGTTTTTGAATAATACTAATGCCAAATGTACGAAGTGACTTATCTGTGTGAAATCGGAGAACGGAGGTAACAAGTGCAGACAATAGATGTAAACAGTACTCTGCTGTTGGAGAACCAGTTCTGCTTTCCATTATATGCCTGTGCTAAGGAAGTAGTACGCAAATACAGAAAGCCTTTGGAAGAGCTGAATCTTACCTATACACAATACATTGTTATGTTGGTGCTATGGGAGCATGGCGATATGACAGAGGGACAACTCGGAAAGAAGGTTCATCTGGATTCCGGGACATTGACTCCCGTCCTGAAGCGTTTGGATAAGGCAGGGTATGTTAATCGTATCAGACCGGAAAACAACGAGAGAAAGCTGTTTCTTTCGCTTACAAAAGAGGGCGAGGAACTGAAGGAAAAAGCAAAGAAGATTCCCGAAGCGATGCAAGGCTGCATTCCGCTTTCGGAGGATGATTTATTTATACTGCGAGATATGCTGAACCAGGCGCTTGCTCGGATGAGTGAAGGAGAGAAAAAATGACATCGGATACCATTCTGGGAATTATTATCCCTTTTGTGGGTACCAGCCTTGGCGCAGCTATGGTATTTATTCTGAAAAAGAACATTTCGGAGAACCTCCAGAAGATTCTTACAGGTTTTGCCGCTGGAGTTATGGTGGCAGCTTCTTTCTGGAGCCTTCTGCAGCCTGCGCTTGAGAGCAGTGAGGCAATGGGAAAATTATCATTTGTTCCTGCTGCTGTCGGCTTTCTGATTGGTGTTGGGTTTCTTCTTCTGCTGGATGAGGTTACTCCGCATATGCATTTCAATAAACAGGAAGAGGGACCGAAATCCGGACTGAAACGCACTACAAAACTGATTCTCGCCGTGACACTGCATAATATCCCCGAGGGCATGGCGGTCGGCGTTGTATATGCGGGTTTCCTGTCCGGAAGTGCAGGAATCAGTTCGGCAGGGGCATTGGCACTGGCTTTGGGTATTGCAATCCAGAACTTTCCGGAAGGAGCAATTGTATCCATGCCACTCCGTGCTGAAGGAATGGACAAAGGAAGAACATTCCTGTTTGGTGTCCTGTCCGGTGTTGTTGAACCGATAGCGGCATTGGTCACCATTCTGGCAGCCGGAGCTGTGGTGCCGATCATGCCTTATCTTCTGGCTTTTGCTGCCGGAGCTATGATGTACGTCGTTGTGGAGGAACTGATACCGGAAATGTCAGAAGGTGCACATTCAAACCTGGGAACTATTGCTTTTTCTTTGGGATTTGTCCTGATGATGATTCTTGATGTGGCACTTGGATAGTTGATTAACAGATTAGATTATTACATATAGAACATAAACTACAGTTTTATAATAAGGAGGAGCAGTCATGGGAAGACTGGAAAACAAAAGTGCAATTGTGATCGGAGCAACTTCCGGAATGGGCGAATCGATCGCACGTATGTATGCCGCTGAAGGAGCAGAAGTGATCCTGACCGGCAGACGCGAAGAAAAGGGCAGAGCGATTGAAGAAAGCATCTGCAGCACCGGTGGAAAAGCTGTTTTTGTACAGGCCGATTCTACAAAAAAGGAAGATCTGGAGAGAATCTTCCAGGTCGCAATGGACAGGTTCGGAAAGATCGATATCCTGATCAACAATGCCGGTGTCGGAACGACAGGGGCAATCGACGAAATGACCATGGATGCATACGACAGAACCATGGATATTAACGTCAGAAGCTACTATGAAGCGATCATGATGGCCGTTCCGATCATGAAAAAGCAGGGCGGCGGTTCAATCATCAACACGGCTTCCATCGGCGGACTCAAGGGACTGGCCATGACATCCGCCTACTGTGCTTCCAAGGGCGCTGTCCGCCTACTTGGCAAATCTCTGGCAGTCGAGCTGGCGCCCTTTGGCATCCGTGTCAACACCATCTGCCCGGGCACGATCGAGACAGACATGCTGGACGGGACCAGTGACGAATACAGAAAAATGCTGGCTGACGGAGTTCCGCAGAAGAGACTCGGCTCCGGCGACGACATCGCCTACGGCGCTGTTTATCTCGGCTCCGATGAAGCCGGCTATGTGACCGGCGCGGATCTTGTCATTGACGGAGGAATTTCCGTATAATGTGTCAATGGGTGTGTCAATGGGGGCTTTTCTGAATGACACTTTTTTCATCGGACAACCACGGGGACTGGTCTCGTGGCGGTAGTCAGGGCTAAACGGAGGTAGAAAGCCTTCGAAGGGAAGAAATCTGATTGCATCCCATGTCGGATGTGTTATAACACATATACAAGGCAGCCGGTAAGGTGATGGTAGCACCAGACCCGGTCATTCAATAGTTACGAAAAAGACCGTCCCTCTCTTTTGCACAGTTCAGGACGGTCTATTTCTTTGTCAAATTTCTGGAAGTTAACATCTATATATAGGGCGGATGATATATCTTGTCCGGTTGAATCTAAGAAACATTAATAGCTTATCAATAATCATTGTTCTTCACCTCAATTTTGATTTATTCTTTAGTATGTATTTATAATATCAAAAGAAATATTTCAGTTAAAACGGCCGTTAGCAATTTCACAAACCGAGCGTGAGCTGCATAAAATAACATGAATTCAAAATCGACTTCCCCCATAACTTTATAAAATTTAGCGTTATGGGGGAAGTTGTTAATTCAAAATATGTGGTCTGTTACAAGTACCGTTCACGGCGGACATCTTATATATACCAAGAAAACGGATGAACTTGGAGCAACACTTGCCGGAGCCGTATACGGAGACCATTGCTCACCGATATCCGATACAACTATACTTGCATCCACCGAAGCGGATTGTAAGCATATCAGACACGTGTAGACACAGCTTCCCTATGCGACACTGGTTGCGAGCATATGTGCCATCGGATACGTGATAACAGGATTTATGGGAGCGCCATGGATAGAAATCATCATTGAATCAGTTTTGCTGGTGGGTGCCACTATGGTGCTCAGCAGATTGGAAGATAAACTATTTGAACGAAAAAGGAGGGGGTTAGCTTGAGTTAGCTGAAAGAGGACGCCAGTTTCTTAGCCCTCCTGTATTTCGCAGGGGTTACATCATATCTTTCTTTGAACAATTTATAAAAGTGTGTATGATTGGAAAAACCAAGCAGAGTACCAATCTCGTCAACGTTAAGATCAGTAGTAGCAAGCATATCCGCTGCCTTTTTCATGGTGAAGGTCATTCCATACTCGAAAAGCGATAGCCCAGAGTATTTCTTGCATATCTCGTTCAGATAAGAGCCGGAATAGCTCATTTTCTCAGCCAGTTGGCTTCGGCTGATTCTGCCATCGGACCGCTTCATGGCTAAAAAAATAGCATTAAACAGTGCAGACTCTGCATCAGTTCCAATCTGTAGCGGAGTTGTGCTGAAGTTTTCCGGTTCCAACAGATAATAAAAAAGATCAAGTATCAGACCTTTGATCTTGACCGAGGAGCCAAGACATGGGCTTAAGGTCCTTGATGTAATCTGGTCAAAATAGCCATGAACAGTTCGTTCCAGCAGATCAACATTTTTTTCAGGAATAAAATCCACATAGTCTTTTGAGGCACTGCCAACTGACAGGTTTTCTTGTAGAAACTCGTACATGTCAGATTCGACAGGCTTTTTTTCTATGTCAAAATAATTAAGTTTCATATCACTGTACAGGGACTGCATCAATGCAGGTGAAATCTGAAGAAACACAATGGAATAATTTGAGTCGTATTCTTCCGAATGCATGATGTTCGTATTTAATATGCAGCAGCTTCCTTTCTTGTACAAATGTCTTTCGTTTTCCACATTTACAAATATCTGTCCATCTAAAACAAACATAAGCTCGTAAAAATTGTGGCTATGAAGCCTGAGTGCTTTTTTGTAAGAGGCAAACTCTTCGACAGTCAGAGATGAGTAGAGTGTTCCCCTGGGTGATACAAAGCAGTTTGAAAAGAATCCATCCTCACCGTCAATATTTTGTGTGGTAAAGATCAGCCTGTAGGGTTCTCTAAGCTGATACTGGTCAGGCACGACTCCCTTGGAAAGATTCATATCAGGATATATGAAGCTGTTGGCTTTAGCAATGTCACTTTCTGAAACAGATATGGTTGCACAGTTGAACATAGAAACCTCCGATTATATGCATATATGTTATAAATAAGCTCAATATACGTCATAATTGACATTTATATAACAGTTACGAATGTTTATCATGAGTATAAAAGATAAAGGGAAATTGTGCAACTACGGTTAATTGAATCAATGAAGGGAGAAGCTTATGGCAAAGATATATGCCTCAAAAGCGAAAGAGGAAAGTCAGAGGGAAAAGAGAAATATGGCCCGTTCCAGAGGTATTGCGACTCAGGGCATGGTTCTTTTGAAAAACGACGGAGTACTTCCACTTACCGTTCCCAAATATCCTATAGCAGTATTTGGAAGTGGAGTAAGGCATACCGTTAAGGGCGGAACAGGATCCGGAGATGTAAATTCAAGATCTGTCTGTAATGTGGAGCAGGGATTAAAGGACGGAGGATTCCTCATCGGAACTGATCCCTGGCTGGACCGATACGATGCACTTTGCAGTGAACATATGAATTCATACATGCAGTGCTTTGTAGCAGAGCTCACAAGAAAAGGACATGCCGGAGTATTATACGCGCTTGAAAACCCATACAGGGATCCGGATGTTCCCACCATAATTGAGGATGATCTGAAAGGACTGGATAAGAGCTTAGCGCTTTACATTATTGCACGTACTTCGGGTGAGGGATCAGACAGACGTGTAATAGGCGGCGACTATGAATTAAGCGAGGGTGAAAAGTCCAATTTAGAGATTCTTTGCAAAAAGTTTGAAAAAGTGGTCGTTGTGCTCAACGTAGGTGGAGTTATTGACACTGAATTTTTCAGAAATAACGACAAAGTCGGCGCGGTTTTACTTATGAGCCAGCTCGGAAACATAAGCGGAGCGGCACTTACAGACATTCTGACAGGTAAGGTTAATCCAAGCGGGAGACTTGCAGCAACATGGGCTCAGAAGTATTTGGATTATCCGTGTGCAGATACCTTTGGCCATAGGAACGGCGATGTTGCTGATGAGTACTACAGCGAAGGAATATTTGTTGGCTACAGATGGTTTGACAGCTTCGGAGTAACACCGGCTTATCCCTTCGGATATGGTCTTTCCTATAGTGATTTTAAGATAAACACTGATTCAGTTACTGCTGATGGCTGCAGCTTGAAGCTAAAGGTCACCGTTACAAATACCGGTGACAGATATACAGGAAAAGAGACTGTCCAGGTTTATGTTTCACAGCCTGCCGGTAAGGTGCAAAAACCTTATCAGGTCCTTGCAGGGTTCGCCAAAACCGGTGATATTAAGCCCGGTGAAAGCACCACAGTCACCATCAGAATAGCTTTGACTGACCTGGCTTCCTATGATGAGAAAACATCATCATGGATCCTTGAAAAGGGCGAATACACAGTAAGAGTTGGTAAGCACTCGCGAAGCAGCCGGATAGAAGCTGTATTGGTTCTTGAAAGTGATGTAGTTACCAAAAAGCTTAAGAACTGTCTTTTACCCGATTGTGAAATTGATGAGGCTAAGGCAGACAGAGCTAATTTCTACACGTATCCGGATGAGGCAAAAGAATACGAGAAAGCTCTAAGGATCAAGGTAGATCCGGAGGTTATCAATACTCAGACAGTCAGCTACTCTGATGAACCCTTGCTGCTGTCTACAGACAAAAAAAATACTGTTACATTGCAGGATGTTTTATCGAAAAGCGCAACGGTTGATGATATTGTGTCGCAGCTGAGTAATGAGGAGCTGGCGCTCTTGTGTGTCGGCACAGCAAGAGGCGGATTTGGCAGTACATCAGTTATCGGCGCCGCTTCTACAGCCTGTCCCGGTGCAGCAGGTGATACTACTTCAGAACTTATAAATACAAGAGGTATCACCAACCTGGTTCTTGCAGACGGACCTGCGGGGCTTAGACTTTCCAAGACATTCGTTGCCGACAGTGAGGGAAATGTAATCCCGGGACTTGGGGAATCGGCCATGGGGGGAATTGAGCAGCTCCTTGGTATGCCGGTACCTGCAAGACCTGATGGCGCAATCGATTATTATCAGTACTGCACAGCAATACCGATAGCAACCGCTCTTGCTCAGACCTGGGACATGGAACTTATCAGCCATGCCGGCGACATTGTAGGCGAAGAAATGGAAGAGTTTGGAGTAACGTTGTGGCTCGCTCCGGGAATGAATATTCAAAGAAATCCCCTATGTGGAAGAAATTTTGAATATTACTCAGAAGATCCTTTTTTGTCAGGTAAATGCGCATCTGCCACCATCACAGGAGTTCAAAAGCACAAGGGGTGCGGTGCATGTATCAAGCATTTTGCCCTGAATAATCTGGAGGATAACAGGTCACACAATAATTCCCATGCTACTGAGAGGGCCATCAGGGAAATCTATTTAAGAGGATTTGAGATAGCCGTAGAAGATGCGCAGCCCCTGTCACTCATGACTTCATACAATCTTTTGAATGGCCTCCATACTGCCAATTCCTATGAGCTTTTGACTTCTGTGCTCAGAGATGAGTGGAAGTTTAAGGGCCTTGTAATGACAGACTGGGGTACGACAGGCGGAGGAGACATGAATCCCGCGATGGACAGCAAATACGGTTTTTCAGATCCCGCTCTTTGCATAAAAGCAGGAAATGATCTCATAATGCCGGGATCCCAGGAAGATGTGGATGCAATATTAAGCGATGTGAAGTTCGGGAAGCTAAACAGGGCCTATCTTCAAGCCTCGGCAAAACGTGTAATAGAGCTTGTATTGTACAGAGAGCAGTCAATGATTACAGATAAGGAGACCAGCAATGAGTAAGAAAATAACTACAGTCTGCGGAGAGATAAATGCAGACGAACTGGGATTTACATCACTGCATGAACATACCCTGTATGACCTAAGGATAGCAGGAAAGTACATGAGAAATATGTTTCAGGGTGTCCCTGAACAACTCCTTGAATTTAAACCTGAAAACTACCCGTTTTTAAAAAGCGGCGTTTATCTTCTCAATGAAGAGTGCGCGCAAATGAATGATCTTGATTACCTGATCAAGGAGTTCTCTTTTTTCACTGCCTGCGGAGGAAAGTCCATCGTTGACTGTTCCCCCATAGGTGTCAGGGGAGATATAGACAGGATAAAAGAACTTTCAGAGAAGACAGGTATAAACATTGTATGTGCAACAGGTGTTTATACCAAAACTTCAAGGCCGCCACAGCTCATAGTTAAGGATGAGGAATTCTACTATGAAACCTTTAAAAAGGAAGTTGAAGAAGGAATAGATGGAACCACTGTACGCCCGGGAATTTTAAAAGCTGCCATAGCAACCTATGAGCAGGATGGTAAGCTTTCAGAAGAAGAAATTCTTCCAATACGGGCTTGTGGAAGGCTGTCAGGGGAAACAGGGCTGTCGGTCCACATCCATACAGATCCAATGATACGAACTGAGGATGTCGTATTTGCAGCACAGGCTGCGATAGATGCCGGAGCAGAGCCTGACAAAGTGCATATCTGTCATATGGACAACAGACTTGCGGCTCACATTCCGGTTGAGGAATATCTCAAAAATCCGACTACAGGCAGAAACATAAGCCTTGATACACAGAAAGAGCTGCTTTCAATGGGAGTTACTATCGGCCTTGATACCTGGGGAATGCCCATACAAAACAGTAGTTTCTTTGCTACAGATGATTTCGAGAGGCTGAAGGCACTTATAAATCTGGTTGATCTTGGATACGAAGACAAGATTACCATTGGTCATGACTTTTCCAGCAGAATAATGGGCAGGACCTATGGAGGATACGGCTGCAGCAGATTTATGGAATTTGCGATTCCGGTACTTAAACAGCTGGGTTATGAGAACGTGATACCTAAGATCACCATTGATAACCCGGCC
>JAILDF010000306.1 GCA_024689585.1 Oribacterium sp. | reverse complement strand
TGGCTAATGCCTTTGACCGTAACATTCTCAAGAAGCTTTAAGATCGGCTTTACGTAGATGACTGTCGGAGTAAGAAGTGCCTCGCCGAGAGACTTTCCGTCAAGTTCTGTAAGAGGCTTTGTCAGCTCTTCCTTACTGATGTTATCGATATCGAAAACCTTTCTCACCAGTGAGAAACCATTGGAATGAACACCGGAGCTTGGAAGGGCGATGACAACATCACCTTCCTTCATGGAGTTGTTGTCGATGATATTTTCCTTATCAACGATACCAACGGAGAAACCAGCAAGGTCAAACTCATCTTCAGGATAGAAGCCTGGCATCTCTGCTGTCTCACCGCCTACGAGAGCACTGTCGCTCTGTACACAGCCCTCTGCAACACCCTTAACGATGTCTGCAATCTTCTCAGGTACATTCTTTCCGCAGGCGATGTAGTCAAGGAAGAAAAGCGGCTTCGCACCGCAGCAGATTACATCATTAACACACATGGCAACACAGTCGATACCAACGGTGTCATATTTCTCCATAAGAAATGAAATCTTAAGCTTTGTTCCTACACCGTCGGTTCCTGAAACAAGAACAGGGTGCTTATAACCCTCGGGAAGCTCGAACAGTCCGCCGAAACCGCCGAGACCCGAACAAACGCCCTCAGTCATGGTTCTTGCTACGTACTGTTTCATAAGCTCAACGGATTTGTATCCGGCTGTGATATCAACACCTGCATCCTTGTATGCTTCGCTATAGCTCTTTGTATTCATGATTACTCCTTTATATGAGGCGTCATTTTTTATATCTCAAAGGATTAAATCCTGACGCCATAGTTAAGCTTGTAAAAAACGGATAACTTGATAAAAAATCAAAGCTTGCTATCAGTCTTCAAACTTCTCGATATATTCACCTTCCGGAACTCTTTCCGAAGACTTAACGGTATGTCTGTCTTTCCAATCCTTTGAGATCTTCTCTTCAAAACGATTCTTTGAAGTTACGGAAGGAATCTCAGTAGGATACTTTCCGTCGAAGCAGGCGGTACAGAAGCCCTTTAGGCCTGTGGGATCTGCTATCCTGATGACATTCTCAACTGATATATATCCCAGTGAATCGGCACCGATGATCTTTGCGGTTTCTTCCACCGAATGATGACAGGCGATGAGGTTGTCACGGGAGTCAATGTCTATGCCGTAGTAGCAGGGGTTCATAAATGGAGGTGCCGTTATACGCATGTGAACTTCCTTTGCTCCGGCTTCTCTCACTATGCGAACCAGACGTTCACTGGTGGTTCCGCGGACGATGGAGTCATCTACCAGGATCACACGCTTTCCTTCAATCTCGGATCGTATGGCGTTAAGCTTGATACGAACCAGATTTTCACGCTCAGTCTGACCCGGAGCGATGAAAGTACGACCGATGTATTTGTTCTTGAGAAGTCCGATACCGTAAGGAATTCCTGACTCTCTTGAATAACCGACTGCAGCGTCCAGACCGGAATCCGGTACACCTATGACTACATCTGCGTCAACGGGGTGTTCCTGGGCAAGAAAACGACCGGCCTGCACTCTCGCCTCATGAACTGAGGCGCCGTCAAGAACCGAATCAGGACGTGCGAAATAGATATATTCAAAAACGCACATGGAGCGCTTTACTTTATTGCAGTGATCTTTTATAGAGCGTATTCCGTTGTGGTCTACAACTATGATCTCTCCCGGCTCTACATCCCGAACCAGCTTTCCGCCTACTGCCTCAATGGCACAGGACTCACTGGCAAAAACCACGGAACCGTCCTCGAGTTTTCCGAAGCAGAGAGGATGGAAACCATGCTCATCTCTCGCCGCTATAAGCTTGGAAGGAGACATTATCACAAGAGAATAAGCACCGTGCAGCTTATCAAGAGCGTTGTTGACAGCCTGCTCTATGGAACCGGTTTTGATACGTTCTCTCGTTATGATGTAAGATATTGCTTCTGTATCCGTAGTTGACTGGAAGATACAGCCGTTCATTTCGAGCTCTGAACGGAGCTCATAAGAATTTACAAGATTGCCGTTGTGACAAAGAGCCATACGGCCTTTTACATGATTCACAACGATAGGCTGAGTGTTGATACGATTTGTGATTCCGCTGGTTGCATAACGTACGTGACCAACAGCTATCTGACCGTTTCCGAGACGTTCTATCTCACTGTTCGGCATAGCCTCACTTACGAGACCGAGTTCACGGCGGAAACGGAAAATTCCCTCATCGTTAACAACAATACCTGCAGATTCCTGACCTCTGTGCTGCAGGGCATAAAGTGCGTAGTATGTAAGACGCGCCAATGGTTTGGTGGTTTTTGAGTAAATGCCAAAAACACCGCACTCCTCATGAAGTTTACCCATAAATCTCCTTAATAATTAAAACTGTTATGTGGTTGATTAATGCTTACATCTTGTAAACATCTGTCAGCTAATGTGTATGCTCATTTTTAAACCGGTTTAAAAGTGGTTGCACAGTAGCTTTTAATGCAGATAAAGTGAAGATCAATTAAATTGAGCTTCTATG
This sequence comes from Oribacterium sp., assembly GCA_024689585.1. Taxonomy (GTDB): domain Bacteria; phylum Bacillota; class Clostridia; order Lachnospirales; family Lachnospiraceae; genus Oribacterium. Next base: position 3,469 of record JAILDF010000306.1, on the reverse strand, counting down.
GCTGCGTTTTTTTCTATGATCTTTTTGTGATTTTCATCACGTTCGGCCTGGAGCTTTTCGGCAAGACTCTCATCTTCCACCGCAAGTATTTCTATTGCAAGAAGAGCTGCGTTCTTGGCTGTATTAACACCAACTGTGGCAACAGGAATTCCCGGTGGCATCATAACTGTGGAAAGAAGTGCATCCATTCCTTCAAGAACCTTGGAAGAACAGGGGATGCCGATGACGGGAAGTGTTGTGTTGGCTGCAATGGCGCCTGCAAGATGTGCAGCCATGCCAGCTGCGGCAATGATGACACCGAAGCCATTCTTTCTTGCGGATTTTGAAAACTCGGCGGCCTCTTCCGGAGTTCTGTGGGCACTGTAAACATGTACTTCTACAGGAACCCCGTAATCCTTAAGTACGGAAATGCCTTTTTCTACAACGGGAAGATCTGAATCGCTTCCCATGATGACAGCAACTTTTCTCATAATTCTCCTTTGACTCAAGTGATGTGATATAAGTCCTTCGCATTGCTGCGCCGGATATCGGACTTATACACTAAAAAGGGGAACAGCATAAAGCTGTTCCCCTTAGGTTACACTATATTCTTGATGGCATTACGGCAGATTACACTATTTCCGATGGAAATATCACACACGAAAACAGACTCACAGAAAATCGCATGAAGAACATGCTGACCTGAGGATACGAGGGCAGAATATGCTTTATAGTGAACAGTATCTGAAAATCCCATTCGCTTCATCCTCACAATTCCTTTCAACGTAATCTTGTAACGACAACACTCAAAATTATATTAAATGCAAATATTTCCGTCAAGACGGTAAAAGCGCTGTAATATTTCTGAATTTAAAACACTAATTTGGAATTATATTGCATTGACATTTATTCTGCCATTTTGAGAAGAATATCATTTGATCTCTCAATGAACTTTGTCATCTCCTCTGCAGGAAGCGGTGACTGCTGGATTCTTGCAAGGTCATAAAGCTGCTCTGAAATGAGATTGATAGTCTCTTTCTTTGCTTCGTCCTTGCCGTTCTCCATAAGATACTTTACAAGAGGATGCTCAGTGTTAAGGATAAGAGTTTCCTGAACCGGCATATCGGCCATACCCATGCCCTGCATAGCATACATCTTCATCATGTCGTTCATACGACGGCCTTCTTCTGAGATAGAAAGCATTGATGCAGTCTTAGCCTGAGTCATCTTCTGAAGCTTAACAGTAAGGGTTTCCTTCTTTGTTGCTGTTCTTATTTCTGTTTCAAGAGTTTTTGACTGTTCGTCAAGGTTCTTCTGTTCATCCTCTGAAACTTCAGCCTTAAACTCATCGGTAAGGTCGGCATCGATTCTTCTGAAGTGAACTCCCTGATTCTTTGCTTCAAGTTCTGAAATGAAAGGCTGATCGATACGCTCAGGAAGAACAACGGCATCTTTACCGGCTTCCTTAAACATTGCAATATACTGACTCTGCTGTACAGCATCGGTTACATAGTATATAACCTTGTTCTTTTCCTTTTCGGCTTCTGCAGATTCTTTATTGTCTTCGGTCTTTGTCTCGGAAGCTGCAGTGTTCTCTACAGTTGTTTCAGCTGAATCATTTGAAGCTGCGTCAGCATTCTCGCTCTCAGTATCAATCTTGTTTACTTCAAGACACTCGGGAAGAGCAAGATACTTTCCGTTGATGTCCTTGAAGAGGATGTAGTCTGTCATCTTCTTGCAGAACTTCTCGTCACGGAGGCAGCCATACTTAATAAATGGTGCGATGTCATCCCAGTATTTCTCGTAATTCTCACGATCTACCTTGCACATTCCGGAAAGCTTGTCGGCAACCTTCTTTGTGATATAGTCAGAAATCTTCTTAACGAATCCGTCATTCTGAAGCTGGGATCTTGAAACATTGAGAGGAAGATCCGGACAGTCGATGACACCCTTAAGGAGCATCAGGTACTCAGGAATAACTTCCTTAATGTTATCTGCAACGAACACCTGGTTGTTGTAGAGCTTGATGGTTCCTTCAGCAGACTCGTATTCCATATTGATCTTAGGGAAGTAAAGAATACCCTTAAGGTTATATGGATAATCCATGTTGAGGTGGATCCAGAACAGAGGCTCCTTATAGTCGTGGAATACCTTGTGATAGAAATCGATGTAATCTTCCTTCTTGCACTCACTTGGAGATTTTGTCCAGAGCGGATTTGTATCATTAAGAAGAACAGGTCTCTTCTCAATCTTTACCTTTGCAGGAGTCTTGGTTTCCTTGCCATCCTTGTCAGTTTCTGTCTTCTCAGGGATTTCTTCAAGAACAACGTCTGTATCGTTCTTCTTATCAGCATCAATGGTCTCTGTATCCTTTGGAAGCTTTGTGATATAGATCTCAACCGGCATGAAAGAACAGTACTTATCAATGATCTCTCTCATCTCCCATTCATTGTCATACTTGAGACAATCATCATTGAGATGAAGAGTGATAACTGTACCGATATCGGTTTTGTTTCCCTCAGTTAATTCGAAATCGGTTCCACCACTGCAAACCCAGTGAACAGCCTTTGCACCTTCTTTATAAGAAAGAGTATCGATCTCAACCTTATCGGAAACCATAAACACACTGTAGAAACCAAGTCCGAAGTGACCTATGATCTGATCGTCATTGGCCTTGTCCTTATAGGTATTGATGAAATCGGTTGCGCCTGAAAAAGCAATCTGATTAATGTACTTATCAACCTCTTCTTCCGTCATACCGAGACCGTTATCTTTGATGGTCACTGTACGTTTATCGGAATCTACGATAACATCAACTCTGCCCTTGTAATCAGACGGCTTGGTAAACTCACCGATAAGGCTTAATTTTTCAAGCTTTGTGATAGCGTCACAGGCATTGGATATTACCTCTCGAACAAAAATATCCTGATCGGAATACATCCATTTTTTTATGATAGGGAATATATTCTCAGAATTAATTGATAATGAACCTTTCTTAGACATGTAAACACCTCTTTTTTCTAAAATCGATAGAATGTAGTATATCACCGTTATTAGCACTCTGCAAGCCGAGCTGCTAACAATTCATAATTAATTCACATTCAGTATTTCAAAGCTTATCTGATGTACGAAGAAAGATTGGCTGGAATAGAATAGCTAATTTAGATATTGCCTAAAAAAGGATTAGTGAAATAAATATTGAAAATAAAAAAACGAGATGACTTAAATCATCTCGTTAACTGGAACCGCGGGGACTCGAACCCTGGACCGATCGGTTATGAGCCGACTGCTCTAACCAACTGAGCTACGGTTCCATCATCTTGATTTACAAGATAAAAGCCGGGATTCGGACTCGAACCGAAGACCTACTGATTACAAATCAGTTGCTCTACCAACTGAGCTATACCGGCATAACTCCTCCAGTTGGACTTGAACCAACGACACCGCGGTTAACAGCCGCGTGCTCTACCGACTGAGCTATGAAGGAATA
>JAILDF010000303.1 GCA_024689585.1 Oribacterium sp. | reverse complement strand
TACAATGTTCTGTTCCCTATGGGATTTGATTCCTTCGGACTTCCTGCGGAGAACTATGCTATCAAGACCAATACACATCCGCACATCATCACAGAGAAGAATATCGATCACTTCAAGGATCAGATGAGACAGGTTGGATTTTCTTTTGACTGGTCAAGAGAGATTGCAACTTCACATGCGGATTACTATAAGTGGACACAGTGGATCTTCCTTCAGCTCTTTAACAAGGGACTTGTATTCAGAGCAAAGACTCTCGTAAACTATTGCCCAAACTGTAAGGTGGTTCTTTCCAACGAAGATTCACAGGGCGGTAAGTGTGATATCTGCCACAGCGATGTAGTTCAGCTTCCAAAGGATGTCTGGTACCTGAAGATCACAAAATATGCAGACAGACTTCTGGATGGTCTTGATGACGTTGAGTATCCTGAAAGCATCAAGCAGCAGCAGGTAAGCTGGATCGGACGTTCCACGGGTGCATTCGTTAACTTCGAGCTTGCGGATGAAAGCAATGGATCTGTTCTCGATAAGCTTGAGATCTATACCACAAGATGCGATACCCTTTACGGAGTAACCTTCATGGTTGTTGCTCCGGAGCATCCTGCCCTTGATAAGTACAAGGACAAGATTACAAACTGGGATGAGGTCCTGAAGTATAGAGAGGACGCTGCAAAGAAGACAGAGTTCCAGCGAACTCAGCTTGTAAAGGATAAGACCGGTGTAAAGATTGCAGGTCTTAAGGCTGTAAATCCTGTTACAGGAAAGCAGATCCCTGTATTTATCGCAGACTATGTAATGATGGGTTATGGAACAGGAGCTATCATGGCTGTTCCTGCTCACGATCAGAGAGACTATGATTTCGCGAAGAAATTCGGCGTAGATATCGTTGAAGTTATAAAGGGCGGAGACATTGAAAAGGAAGCCTATACAGGCGACGGAGAGATGGTTAACTCCGACATCCTTAACGGATTCACAAACAAGAAGGATTCCATCGCAAAGATGCTCACTGTTCTTGAGGAAAAGGGCATCGGACACAAGGGCGTTCAGTACAAGATGAAGGACTGGGCATTCAACCGTCAGCGTTACTGGGGAGAGCCTATTCCTCTTATCCACTGTCCTCAGTGCGGAACTGTCGGTGTTCCTGAGGATCAGCTGCCCCTTACACTTCCGGATGTTGAGAATTTCGAGCCGGGTACTGACGGTCAGTCACCGCTTGCAAAGATTGAAAGCTTCGTAAACTGCACATGCCCTAAGTGCGGCGGTGCAGCAAAGAGAGAGACAGACACCATGCCTCAGTGGGCAGGTTCTTCATGGTATTTCCTGAGATTCTGCGATGCCAACAATGACAAGGCATTTGCCGATGCGGAAAAACTTAAGTACTGGCTTCCGGTTGATCATTACAACGGCGGTATGGAGCACGTTACCAGACACCTTCTTTACTCAAGATTCTGGCATCAGTTCCTTTATGACCAGAAGCTGGTTCCTACACCGGAGCCTTATGCAAAGAGATCTTACCAGGGACTTATCCTCGGACCTGACGGAGAGAAGATGTCCAAGTCAAAGGGTAATGTTATCGATCCGCTGAACATCGTTGATACTTACGGTGCAGATACACTTCGTGCATACGTTCTCTTTATGAGTGACTATACAGCAGCTGCTCCATGGAGCGATGAAGGAGTACGTGGCGTTAAGCGTTTCCTTGACAGAGTTTCCGGACTTACAGATATCGCAACTCTTGATAAGGAGGATGCAGGCCTTGAGTCAAAGCTTCACAAGACTATCAAGAAGGTTTCCGATGATATCGAGCGCATGAAGTTCAATACTGCCATTGCAGCACTGATGACTCTTATCAATGACTTTACAAAGGCAGGCGCCATCACAAAGAATGACCTTATTGTGTTTATAAAGCTCCTTCATCCGTTTGCACCTCATCTTACCGAGGAGATTTATGAGACTCTCGGAGGCGAGGGACTTCTTACACTGGCTCAGTGGCCGGAGTATGATGAAGAGAAGACAAAGGATGCAGTCATCAACATGGGTGTTCAGGTTAACGGTAAGGTACGTGGTAATGTTGACATCCCTGCTGAAGCTGACCAGGATGCAGCAGTTGAGGCTGCCAAGGCTGATCCGCAGATCAACAAGTTCCTTGATGGCAAGAACATCGTTAAAGTTATCTTTGTAAAAGGAAAGATACTGAACTTCGTAGTTAAGTAAAATATATGCGAGACAACAGTAAATTTAATTTTGATGAAGAACTGAAAAAACTCCCGGCTTTGCCGGGAGTTTATCTTATGCATGGACCCAAGGACGAAATCATTTACGTCGGCAAGGCGAAGGTCCTTAAAAACCGTGTAAAACAGTATTTCCAGAAGTCCTATAAAAAATCAGCGAAGATCCAGCAGATGGTGAGTCTGGTGGAGCGATTCGAATATATAGTTGTAGATTCCGAGCTTGAAGCCCTGATGCTGGAAAACAATCTTATCAAGGAGCATAAACCTAGATACAATACACTGCTTAAAGATGACAAAACCTATCCCTATATCAAGGTTACCTTTGAACAGTACCCGAGGGTTCTCAAGGTCAGGAAAAGAGCTACGGATAAAGGTAAATATTTCGGTCCCTATGCCTCAAACGATCAGGTAAATGAGGTTATAGACCTTATACGAAGGACTTTCCATATAAGAAACTGCAATAAGGTATTTTCAGAGGATGCACCCCTTGCCAATAAGTGCATGTACTATGACATCCATCAGTGTGACGGGCCCTGCATCGGCAGACAAAGTAAGGCTGATTATAAAATTCAGGTGGATAAGGCCATAGATTTTCTTAACGGAAAGTATGAGGATATCGTGAAGGAACTGCATCGCAAAATGATGAGGGCTTCCGATAATCTGGATTTTGAAACTGCCATGGAAATGAGGGATCTTATTAAGGCCATTGAAGCTGTGCAAAACAGGCAGAAGATTGTTGCCTATGATTCCGGTGACCGGGATATCATAGGTATGAGAAGAGAATTTTCTGACTGTATCGTTCAGATATTCTTCGTCCGGGACGGAAAGATCATAGGAAGAGACCATCAGTTTGTAGACATCGATCAGGAAGAAACCGATGAAGAGATCCTCAACGATTTTATAGAGCAGTATTATAACGGAACGCCTTTTATTCCTCACGAGCTCTGGGTTCAGACGGAGCTCCCCGAAAAAACCATACTTGAACAGTGGCTTAGTCACGAGAAGGGCAGAAAGGTAAGCATTATCACACCTCAGATAGGAAAAAAGGAAAAGCTTGTGGAACTGGCCATCACCAATGCCGGAATTCTCATGAACCGTTACAGACAGCAGTACCGTGAGCAGGATGCAAAATGTGCAAGAGCGGTTAAGGAGCTTCAGGATATCATCGGTCTTGAAAAGCCGCCTATCCGCATCGAGTCCTACGATATTTCTAATACTATGGGAGCTCTTAACGTCGGTTCCATGGTGGTGTATCAGAACGGTAAGCCCAAGAATAATGATTACAGAAAGTTTCGTATCAAATCGGTTCAGGGACCGGATGACTATGCGTCCATGTATGAGATGCTTACCCGCCGCTTTGAACATGGTCTGAGTGAGATGAAGGATAATGCAGTCACCGGAAAGGATGATTCCATGGGTTCCTTTTCAAATTTCCCGGATCTTATCTGTATGGATGGAGGCAAGGGTCAGGTTAATGTCTGCAGGCAGGTGCTTTCGGAGCTTGGCATAACCTCGGTGGAGGTCTGCGGTATGGTTAAGGATGATCATCACAGAACAAGAGCACTTTTGTATGATGACAGGGAACTGCCTCTTGCTGAAAACAGTGAAGCCTTTAAGCTGCTCACCCGTATTCAGGATGAGGTTCACAGATTTGCCATAACCTATCACCGCTCACTTAGGGAAAAGAGTCAGATAAAGTCATTGCTGGATGATATAAAAGGCGTGGGAGAGGTACGAAAGAAGGCGCTGATGAAACGGTTCGGAGACATTGATCACATAAGAGCCGCGTCCCTGGATGAGCTTATCGGCTGCCCTTCAATGGATGATCATTCTGCGAGACAGGTGTATGACTTTTTCCACAGAGAGCAGAGTTTGTGTTGAAAAACTGTTCATCTTTCTTACGTAAATCTGTCTTGTATTTAATGAAAATCACAATATACAAAAATTAGTATTGCTGATAAGATGATGTGAGTAAAAATAGGATTTACTTCTTGCCGTTATTGCCTAAGCATTGTGAGATTGTCGGAAGACAGTGGGCGGTGTCTGCAGGGGTGAGAAGTATCATATACATGGAGATAGATTTTATGGCAGACAGATTTGGAGATAAGGCCGGAAAACGTCCGGCATCCAGGGCTCGCGGACAATCCAGGGCCCGGGGATCACAGCAGAGCGAACGCAGGAGTACATCTTCCCGGGTAAGCTCACAGAATAATACAACAAGAAGTTCAAACATCCGATATAGCAGAAGACCTGACAGAGAACCAAATTACGGTATGATTATAGGTTCTGTGGTTGCGGCAGTTATACTGGTGGGCGGACTGGTTTTTGCACTTAGGGGCGGTCTGGGCGGATCATCAGATTCTTCGATAGAAGAGACTACATATGCTGTGGAGGAAACATTGGACCCTAACAGCGTACATGAGGATGTTTACCTTGACATCAGTTCCTTTGCGGCAGGAGCTCAGCTTTTAAATATCAATGGAATGAATCAGCAGCAGGTTAAGGATGCCATAAAGGCCCAGTATACCTGGAATCTGGTGGTCAACAATACAAATCCCCTGTTAAGTGAGTTCAGTATGCCGGAGCTTTCTTCCGGTGACAGTTCTTCGGAGACTGCAGCTGAGGCAGGGATACAGGCTGACAATGATGGAAGTGAGCAGACTGTTGAGGTTGAGAATCCGTATTCATCCATAACCATAAGACCTGAGGCATCAAGCTTTGCGGTGCCGGATCTTATAGAAGTGAACCTTGATGAGATGATCGCACAGATTTTTGAAGACATTAAGTCAAAGGAGACTCAGGAAACCGAGGAGAGTTCTTCCGAAAATGAGTCAGAGAGCAGCACGGAGACTGAAAGTGTTGTAACTGCGGATTATGCATTGGCACTTCCGGATTTTAAGTCCCAGATAAATGACTACATGTCACAGCTTGCCACTGTGTGGAAGATGAATCCCAAAAATGGTGACATAACTTCCTATGACCGTGACACAGGAGAGTTTGTTTTCGGAGGTTCTGTTGACGGTTATGAGCTTAATGCTGAGACTACTGCTGCCAAAGTCATGGAGGCCATAAATAATCACAATTACTCATCTCAGATTGATGCGGACGGAAAAACAGTTTCGGCTTCTCTGGATTCGATTAAGGATAAGTACAAGATCATCGGATCCTTCACTACCAAGACTACTTCCAATTCCATCCGTAACGGGAACATCAAGCATGCGGCCGCAGCCATAAACGGTACCGTTCTCCAGCCGGGAGAGGAATTCTCTTTCAATCAGACTGTGGGACAGCGTACAGAGGAAAAGGGCTACGGCGGAGCACCGGCTTATAATGAAGGTGAGGTTGTTACCGAGGTCGGCGGAGGTGTGTGCCAGGTATCATCCACACTTTACAATGCTGTTTTCCGCGCCGGACTTACCACAACCTACAGAAGATCACACACCTTTGCACCTACATATGTTACCCCGGGAACAGATGCTACGGTTTCCTGGCCGGGACCTGATTATAAGTTTGTTAATGATTCAGATCACGCCATAGGAATCCGTACCTGGTATTCGGATCAGACCATGAATGCTCAGATTTACGGAGTAAGGGTTCTTCCTGAGGGAGTATCATGGGAACTTGTTTCGGAGAAGGCCATGGATCTCCCTGTACCTGATCCTGTTATCATTACTGAGGGAACAGAGTCAGAGGGTAGTGCCGGATCGGAATGGCAGGCATACAAGATTATTCACAAGGCAGACGGAACTACAGAAAAGGTCAAGGATCACTACACACATTACAGTGGTCATACACCTAAGAAATATTCTCCTGAGATTGCAGCGTCTATTGCTGCAGAACAGGCCGCGGCAGCGGGTCTGACAGCTGCTACCGATGAAAACGGCCAGGCTGTAGTTGAGACACCGGCGGGTGAATCCGGAGACAGTACCGAGTCTACGGAGCATGAAGCGGTTGAGAGACCTGAGGATAACAGTGAGCCCGAAGAGGAAGATGAGCCTGTGCATGAGGCACCGTCTGCTCCCGCTCCGGAAACAAGTGCCGAAACCGTTCATGAATATATAGAGGGTCCGGTTCCTGTATTGGGAGATTCTTTGAATGAAGGACTTATCGAGGAAGGCCCCGTAGTGGGTGGCTGAAAAGTCAATAATTATAACTATCAAAAACCGCATGTCTATTTGGTGGACATGCGGTTTTTTCTATATATTTCGTACACCTTTTTGAGCCAGGGGGACGGGGTTGGTGGTCCATTTTCCTCAAATGGACCACCAACCCCGTCCTCTGGCTCACCGACTGAACTGTTACCGGACATGAGGTTTTTCCAATATATTTCAAACACCTCTGGAAAAGAGGAGGTCACGGATCCGGCATATGTCGGAAGCATTTGGGGAGACTGATACTACAGGGCTGGGGTGAAATTATTTTTTTGGTAGAATGTAACGGATATTGTTTTCGATTTTGTACAATATATACTATAGTGATTCACTGGGAATTGCCTCTTTTATGCATTTTTCTTGTATTTTTTCATGTACGAGGCCCTATTTCTTTGCATTTTACGGCGGAAATGCTATAATTTCCTACAGTATGATATCCTTTTTATTAAGGTTCATATAATAAAATCACATTCATGTAACGATTCATTTTTTAGGAGGAATTCTTATGGCAAGAAAAATGAAAACCATGGATGGTAATCAGGCTGCTGCACATGCATCATATGCATTTACAGAAGTAGCCGCCATCTTCCCCATCACCCCTTCATCAGTTATGCCGGAGCATGTTGATGAGTGGGCAACAGAAGGCAGAAAGAACATTCTCGGCGAGACCGTTCAGGTAACTGAGATGCAGTCTGAGGCCGGTGCTGCAGGTGCAGTTCACGGATCACTCGCTGCAGGTGCTCTTACAAC
>JAILDF010000243.1 GCA_024689585.1 Oribacterium sp. | reverse complement strand
GGTCTTTTCTACAGCTTCATCTATCTTTAAGTTGTCTTTATCCTTTGTGATCTTCTCTACCTTAAGAGTACTGTCATTAGCAAATACTCCTGCAGGGGCAGTAACTGTGATCTCAACGTCATCATCTGACCATGAAGCTGAAAACTCCCTGGCTGCTTCTTCCATCACCTCTACGCTTATTGTCGGAAGTGATGAATCATAAAGGACATACTTCTCTTCATTTCTCACTTCAGAAGTAAATCTGTATATGCCCGGTACATTCGGATCATATTCTCCGCCGAAGCTTGCGTCATTCTCCCATGAAAGCGGAAGCTTTATAACAGAGTATCCATCGAGCTCAAGCCCTGTCTTCTCTTTTATATCTTTAATAGAAGGCTTTTCCTTGCCGGACAGAAGTCTCTTAACTTCTTCACGCTGCTCATCAGTAATAAAATCAATGTTCTTACTTATTACTGATTTTGTTCCAACGTCGAGATCTGAATCTGTTTCTTCAATCTCGCTTAAAGATGCATTTACCATAACAGAAACTGCGTCTTCTTCGATTTCACTGATGGTCGCATTTTCAATGCTTATGCCTGCATCTTCTTCCTCATCCTCTTCAATCTCTGCATATGCATCACAGACCAATGCATATATAGTCTTTGGAAGATTGAGCTTTGACTCGGGTGTGCCGAACTCCACCGGCTGGTATGACACGTCATCAGGAAGGTCGGCCAATACCTTTACTGCGTATTCCGATATGTCTTGTTCCACCGGCTTTTCCATCGCATAGGCGGAAACACCGGCACTAAGTCCGGAATCAACAACCATAAGTACGCACAATACCAGTGACAGTAATTGCTTCGTTAACTTATCCATACTACTTTCCCCATTTTTTAAATGTTTCTTTGCCTTAGAGGATACTACTCCCCCATAATGCGACTTCATTTTAGCATTAAATTTCTTACAAATGAGATTAAAATTAATACTAATTATTAAAAACTTTTAGAGAAACTTATACATTTTCATTAATTTTAAATAGTATTTAATAAAATTTAAGTTTATGTATTATTTAGTAAATTTAAGTAAGTAGTTAACCGGTTTATTGCACCATTTGATAGGGGCATATGGGGACAGTTCTCACCTGCGGGAGCCATTCCAGGATGTCCTTATATGCCCGTTTTTTTGTATTAAAAACATTCCTTATTCGGAGAAAAAATATTACAATATTATTCAGATGGATTTTAAATTCGTGAAAATTTAAAGCAAAATCATATTAAAGGGGTGTGTATATGGGTAATGTAATGAACTTTAAGTGTCCCTGCTGCGCAGCAAAACTGGTCTACAGCGGAGAGGTACAGGAGATGACCTGTGAGTATTGCGGCTCACAGTTCAGCATGGAACAGATAAAAGCCGCAGAGGAATCTCTGAAGGATTCGGCCGGCGGAAACAACATGGTGTGGGACACAGCGGATCAGCAGATAATCAGTGATGAAAACGGAAAGGTGCAGGGTTACAGATGTCAGTCCTGCGGAGCCGAAATGGTTGCGGATGAAAATACTGCCGCAACAGAATGCCCGTATTGCGGAAATCCCTCCATCATTCCTCAGTCCTTCGAGGGGCTGTACCGCCCGGATCTGATGATCCCCTTTGCCGTAGGTAAAAAGCAGGCAAGTGAAAAGCTGAAGGAATTCACCAGAGGCAAAAAGCTTCTTCCGGATTCCTTTACAGCCGGAAACCGTATAGAAAAGATTACGGGTATTTACGTACCCTTCTGGCTCTACAGCTGTCATGCTTCGGGTTCTGTTTCCTTTGACGGAGTAAAAGCAAAAAGCTGGGAAGATGCAAACTTTACTTATGTAAGAAAGGATCATTACCACATCACAAGATCCGGAGAGATGGATTTTAACAGAATCCCTGTAGATGCCGCTTCCCAAATGGATGATGCCACCATGGATTCACTGGAACCCTTTGAATTCGGAAAAGCAACAGAATATGATCCGGCTTACTTCTCAGGATATCTTGCTGACCGCTATGACGTTATGGAAAGCGATGCTCGGCCCAGAGCCAATGAAAGAGTCCAGAACTCCTTCAGAAGCAAGATGCGGGATGCCGTGAACGGGTATACGGAGGTTACGCAGAAAAGCGAAAGCATTAACCTCACAAACGCCAAGGCAGAATATGCCATGCTTCCGGTATGGATGATGACCACAAAATATGAAGGTAAATCATATACCTTCGGCATTAACGGCCAGAGCGGCAAGCTGGTGGGAAGTCTCCCCATAGATATGAATAAATACTATAAGTATCTGGGTATTGCCAGCCTGATATCATTCATCATATTCTCCGCACTATCGTTCCTCATATCATCAAACGGTATAACACTTACAGGAGTACTGATTCCAGCAGTAATCGCCCTCCTCATCGGATGGCTGTACGCAAACGGCCTGAAGAGTGCAATGAACACCATCGCTCCTAAGCGTACCGCATCGGGCTACCTGAAGGATAGTTCCCTGAAATTTGCCGCCAATGTTGACCGCTTCCTGTATTACAAAACAGAAAAAACAGAAAAGCCGCAGAACAAGAAGTAAAATCAACGATAATCAGCCCCGGGAGGAGAATTCCTGCCGCTTCTGCATTTTTACAAACGCATATTACTGTACTGTCATAAATGAACAAGACCGGTTCTCAATCACGGGAACCGGTCTTGTAATGTCATAAGATTTAATGTTATTTCTATAAATGTTATTTTCTATAGCCTCCGGCTGTTACCGGCTTAATTCTTTCCTTCTCATCCTTATCGCCGAATCTGTAGAACTTATTGATCAAAATGAGACTTTCGGTTCCGTCCTTGAATGTCGAGTGGAAGATGGTAGACGCACACTGAATATCGTAGTAATCATTCATAAGATTTGCATAACACTCGGAAAAATGCTTGTCTGTGGGGTTAAGCTTTGTAGTAGTATTGTCTACATTGGTCACCTCTCCATAGAAGTACTCAAAATCATTAAGGAGACTTAAGTAGGAATAGTCATTCACAAAATCCTCATCATCTCCATAATAATCATAATATGTCGCAGTCAGATCTCTGGCAGTTACATATCCCTCATCTCCGTCATATACGTATAAGAAGTCATCTATGGCATCTGCATAAAAATCTGCAGGGTATTTTATATTGCAGCCTCTTGAAGCAGATTTCATCATCCATCTTCCATCCTCATCATTATAAGAGAATGTAAGATCATCATCATATCTTCCGTAGGCTCTGGTTATCTTATTATCACCTGATGCGTCAGTTGATTTCTCACTTTCCGGGATATATGGAGTCAGAAGATCTCCTTCATCGTCTACAAGACGAACATTACTTGATATAGTGATCTTTTGTGGATCCCCGCCATCTTCGGTTAACTCCAGTGTGTTTCCGTCAACCTTAAATGAGCCATCGGAAGTCACATCACCGCTCTTGATGTCATAAATCTCATATTTTCCCGTATCATACAATGCAAGATATATGCTGTCTTCTTTTTCATACTTCCAGTTACCGGCCAAATCATCAACGGTATAACTCCGCTCTTCTCTGTCCAATGCAGCACGTACTATGGGATCTTCAGAGTTCTCATCCATTTTTTCTCCGGATTTAGTTTCTGATACAGAGTCGAAATCTATATTGAAATCTTCCTGTTCATCATCCTCCTGACCCTTGGAAGCCTCTTTTTCATCGGACTTAGACTCTTCCTCTTTACCTTCTGTTTCCTTTTCGGTTTCTGCCGCCTCAGTACCGGCTTCTTCCGTGGTTTCTGCCACTTCGGTGACAAACTCATCCGTAGCTCCTGCCACAGGCACTTCATTAGCGCCGCAGGCAGCAATGCTGAAAGCTGCGATCACACCCATTGCACCGATAAAACCTTTCTTAAATCTCTTTTTCATTACTTCCTCCTTTTTTCATTACATTGAAATGATTTTATTTTTTCAGGCGGCATTTTAGGGACAGGCTCAAATGTCTTCCATTACCTTTCTGCCTAAACAACACCTGAATTAGATACAATATATTTCTCAGGGCTCTACACGTATCCAGTCTGTATAGTAGGTGTTCTTATAAACATCTTCCAAAATAAAGTGAATAACGGTTGAAGGGTCCTCCATGAGCATATACCCGACAGTTAACCCTTCCTCAGGAACAGTGACCCTTTCTCCCATCATACATGGGGTTTTTTCACCATCGTAACTGTGAAAGAATGATACGTAATCCAGCGTATCTCCCGCTTTAAGCTGTTTGAGATTTCGTATTCCGTCCCCTCCTTCTTCGTCCATTTCTTCCACTATCCAGTATCCCTGAACCGTTGCCCAACCATCTCCCTCTTCCGGCTGAACAAATTCCACGCGGATCCAAATGTAGTCATCATCATTGAGAATGGCAGGAATATATCCATAGTCATAAGCACTTCCGTCTGTCCTCATTCCCAAATCCTGCATATAATACGGAACGAAAACATCATTAAGTGTTACCCAGGAATTGTCATAGCTTGCGATAATGTTGCCGTCGCCTGTGTTTTCTTTCCATATGTCAATTCCCATTTCCATATAACCTTCGCCGGTATCCAGCCACACCTCAAGTCCGCAAAACGTCATGGTATCCAACTGTTCAGGGGTAATATCTATCACATAGTCTCCGTCAACTTCCCTGTAGGGAATTAATTCGGGTATTTTGGTATCTGTCTCCTCTTCATATAGCCTTGCAATATCATTACGGTACCAATCCTTTTTGGTATAGCCGTTTCCTTCTTTTGTTTCATGATCTGCCTGTGCCATGATAGTACAGAAGCTGGAAAGACTTTCTTTGTACGCCGGATCATAATTCAATGCATCGAAAACCGTGATCATCTGATCGAACTTCTCAAGGTTTTTATCCGGAAAGTACATGGCCAATCCATTTGCGCCCTTTATATTGGACTTCTGATAGATAACCGCATCCGTAACTGCTTTCTTCAGTTCTTCCCCGCCTTCAACCTGGTTCTTTTCAAGAAAATCAATGATGTCCACCTGCTCGTAATTGCCGTCACCGAAGTCTCTGGCATCACTTCTCGCTTTTGCTATCCGGCTGTACTCCCGGTTTTCCACTGCCGCTTCCGAATTTTTTGAAAAATCTATAAGTGCATCGTACACCTTTCCGAATTTGCTCAGATCCAGCAGGGAAAGTGTGTAGTTGTCACCGCTTTCTTCATTGGTGGATGCAAAATCATCAACTATCTGCCTGCCAAACTTCTCCGGAGAAAGCCCGGGATCCTTAAGCAGCATTTTGACCCAGTCCGTGTAATACCATCCGTTTCCCGGCTCCATTTCCTCTGATGCTATAAGATAATCTGCATAAGGAGACAGCATATATGCGGTTTCCACAGTCCCCATGAGGCAGGCATCAAAACCGACAAAATCAAAATGCCGGCCTACCGCTTCAAAGGCTTTCTGCATCTGCTGAAGTCTCATCATGTAACCTGAAAACTGTTCATCTGCTCCGAAACCAAGCATCGATCCGCCGCCATGATTCCACAAAATGATGTCATAACGATCTGCGGGATAAGCATTGACACCCCAGTACATAAAGTCGGCCAATGTCTCCGGCTTTGACATATTGGCAAGTTCCAGTTCATCCTTAAGAATCAGTTCATCAACACCTATTTCGAAACGCTGGAGCTTGTCTGAAGCTATGTCAAAGTCATCGCTCCACTGTTTACATCCCCCTGTCTCTACCAGGATTTTCACACCGGAATCATCAGCTCCCGCATCTCCCAGGGCTGCCTGAATCTCATGAATATCCTTTGTAGCCAGATGATTCTGTGATTCCAGATTTGAGCCAACCATGTAGATGAGAACAACTGTATCCAGATGCCCGTCATATACCTCTATCTCCCGATCCGACAATTTCAGCTTCTTATCACCGGAGCTTTCTTCAGAGCTCTTCTTTCCCTTAAGACCTCTTGACATATCTTCCGTCTGACCGGTTTCTGCGGAAGAGGAAACGGATTCTGCGGACTTGTTACAGCCTGAAAAAATAAGCATGGAAGCGGCAAACAATACAAGTCCCGCTTTCCCGATTTTCCTGATCATAATGAAAGCTCCTACTCTTTAAAATCCGGTGTTTAATATACATACGGTTTTTGGCGCCGGCCAAAAGGTGTTTAACGAAGTGTATTTTCGTACATATTTTCACGATCACGTTCTAAAACCTATACATTACTTTAAACTAAAACAAATATTTTTTCAGCATTATAATTTTGGCGAATTTTGTTTTGCGTTTGTGAAATTTATTATAGCATCACGCTTCACATCCAAGCCGATATAACAAAGCCGGTTCTCTAACTCGAAAACCGGCTTTATCCATTAATTCAATATTTTTCAATTTTAAACCTCTGTTATATCTGACAGGCCAGGGCTACCTCTATACCGTACCCCATGGTTTCTTCAACACATTATTTTTTCCAATGCCGTCGCAATCCCATCATGATCATTATCCAAAGTAATCATGTCAAATCTGCTACGCAGATCTGCGGGGGCATTTCCCATGATGACCGGTCTTCCGACTGTTTCCAGCATTTGAAGATCGTTATAATTATCTCCGAAAGCGATAGTGTTCTCCGTTGCAATTCCCTTTATCCTGCAGTACTCATGTACCGCACTGGATTTGGTTATACCCTTCGGATTTATTTCCAGCAGGATGTCAGATGACTTTGCAATGGAAAGCTCAGGAAAACCATCCTTCAGACTTTCTTCGACGTTATCTATGGTACCGGGCTTGCAAAAAAGCAGCACCTTTCCTATTTTTTCGTCATCACTAAACAACGAAAGGTCATAACCTGTAGGCGATGCTTCAACTATTGACGCCTCATTAAGGATTCCGGGATCGTCTTTACTGTTTGCAATCCATTTTTCAACAGAATATGCGCTCCAGGCTGCGGGTAGTTTTTCAAGTCGTACCCGCTCCAGTATTTCTTTTACGGTTTCAATGGTCATGCCCGCTTCATATAGTACTCTTCCATCTTCGTCCCTGATAACGGAGCCTCCGAGAGCAATTACCGAACA
>JAILDF010000182.1 GCA_024689585.1 Oribacterium sp. | reverse complement strand
GACACACTGTATCCTTCACATGAGGCAATAGATTTTTATCATCACTACGAAGAAGACATTGCCCTCTTTGCAGAAATGGGATTCAAATGCTTCCGTACTTCCATCAACTGGACCCGTATCTTCCCAACAGGCGAGGAGACTGAGCCCAATGAAAAGGGCCTTGAGTTTTATGACAGACTTTTTGACTGCTGTAAAAAACATGGCATTGAACCTCTGGTAACTATTTCTCATTATGAGCTTCCATACAACCTTGTAGAGAAGTACAACGGCTGGGAGGGAAGAGAGCTCATCGAACTCTTTGAGAGATATTGCCACGTGCTGTTTGAGCGATATAAGGATAAGGTTAAGTACTGGCTTACCTTTAACGAGATCAATGCAGGCACCATGCCCTTCGGTGCAGTTCTTTCTACAGGAACCATCAAGGGATTTGAGGGACCTGTAAACAAGGTTCCGGACAAACCGCAGGAGCGCTATCAGGCACTTCATCATCAGTTCGTTGCAAGTGCTCGGGTGATAAAGTATGCACATGAGCATTACCCTCAGTTCAAGATGGGAAATATGATCTGCTTCGTGCTTTCATATCCTATGACCTGTAAGCCTGATGACGTTCTGTTAAATCAGGAGCACATGAGAGAAGTTAACTGGTACTGTTCAGATGTTCAGGTAAGAGGAGAATATCCGTCATTTGCACAGAGCATCTGGGACAAATACGGTGTTAAGCTGAAGATTGAGGATGGCGACCTTGAGGATCTCAAAGCGGGAACCATTGACTTCTATACCTTCAGCTACTACATGACAAACTGCATCAGTGCAAATCCCGAGAATGAGAAATCTGACGGAAACCTCATTTCCGGACTTAAGAATCCTTACCTTAAGGCTTCCGACTGGGGCTGGCAGATTGACCCTCAGGGACTCAGATTTGCACTTAATGAAATCTACGACAGATACCGCATCCCTCTTATGGTAGTGGAGAACGGACTCGGGGCTTACGATGAGATAGAAGAGGGCGGAAGCATTAACGACAGCTACAGAATCGATTATCTCCGTCAGCATATCGAGGAGATGAAGAAGGCCGTTTCGGAAGGCGTCGACCTCATGGGCTACACCCCCTGGGGCTGCATCGACCTGGTTTCCGCTTCAACAGGAGAGATGGCAAAACGTTACGGATTTATCTTCGTTGAAAAGTACGATGACGGCACCGGAACTCTTGCAAGAAGAAAGAAGAAGTCCTTTGACTGGTACAGGAATGTAATAAAGACAAACGGCGAAGAGCTGTAAGATGTAACCAAAACCCCGTGCAGGATGTTTTCCCGCACGGGGTTTTTCCACCGAGAATTCCACCGGGGACGGTTCCAATCTCATTCAGATTACTCAATGCCCTAAATTGGTGTATAATGAGTTTCGTGATAAATTCCTTACGGATATGCTTCAAAGATGACACTTTACTGGTCCAGACCAAATTCTGTGTACAGCAAACAAACAGTCGGTTATGGCTGTTTCGATGAAAGTATTCTGTTTTTAAGGATTTATCTGTAGTTTAATGTATCAGCCGACTGTCGTCGGAGTAATCGGTCAAATTTCCTATCCAGTCGGACTGGTACATAGTGTTTCAATATCAGCTTCTCTAAATCCTTAATAATACCTTTTAGGAATTTAACGCAGGACTTTTGTGCCTGAGTGTGATTCACTTTATAGGTATACTTATCTGTCTTTTTATCCGGTGCAGTTTCTTTCATGATAAAAGATGAAAAGTTATACATTGTCAGCTTTGCATAAATCTCCTGTATGGTGAAATCAGGCTTCAGTGAATGTAGTTTCACCATCTTTCCGGCATATTTCAGATGTCTAAAAGCAGTTTCCTCATTCCACCGCAAGTGATAGAGCTTTTTTATTACGGCCTCGCCGAAAGAATAGACAGGAAGGTTTGTTGCAATGTACTCGAACGAACATTTTCCGATGGGGAATTTCAGTATGCGGAACTTCAGCGTATCTATTTCATCTGATCCGGCTTTGGCGTAATCATAACGTGTGGACTTGATCAGGTGAAAATTCTCGAACTGACGGTTTTTCTTAGTATTACGGCGACCAATGTTTATGGTCACTTCTCTGTCTACATGCTCACCATCCAGCCAGTTTCCTAGGTCCGGACATAAAGTTTTGACATTTGATTCCGACATTCTGATAAGGAAGAACTGGTTGTTGTGGATTGCGTGTGCAAAAACATTGAATGACGCATATCCACGGTCTCCCATATAAATCCTCTTTCTTGCTTTATCTTGAAGTCTGTTTTTATCAAGAAGCTCACAGAATGCAGCCTTTTCATCCATTTGTGGAACGCTCTGCAGGAACACATCCAGAAAAACATCGTTCAGTGGGTCATAAAGTGAACTCATATGCAGCTGGTTTAAACCTTTTCGTTCTTTCACGGGAGTATAAAAAGAGTAGGAATCAGAAGGATTGTAAGGGAGATTGAGTCTTGTCCCATCGCAGGCAACGAGCTGATATCCCATAAAAAATTCATTGAGGGGAATCCGCTCGGTAAAGCAATCAAATAATCTGACAAATGCTTTAGGCTTTATCTGGCTGCGCCTCTGGATCATTGCAGAAGGATAAGGAGTTTCATCTTCTCCAAAGAAAGACAGGAGCTCTTCATTTGCATCGCCGGATCCGATTGTCATGGTAAAAAGAACCGTCTGTAAAAAAGATATCTTCTTTTTCCGCGTAAAACTTGAAGCGGGATTATAGAGAAGAGTATTCCTGTCATCGATCAATGACGTAATTGTAGAAAGTAATTCTTGACGTACATCTTCAACAGAAAAATGTGGCATTTCAGCACCTCCAAAAAAGTAATATCAATCAAGGCGGGCCGCATTTTTTCGTTGATTTGTCAAGCCTTTTTGCAAAAAAATCGAACTATTTTCTTGTGATTTTCAATATGTTCAGCCTTCCCTCATGAGCTGGGGTGGGGCCATCACATATCGGTTAATGTAAACGTTAATGGGGTGGGCGAAATGAGGGGAAGGCTGTGAAAGATGGTAATAAATGATGCCCATAGAGAGGACATTGAATAATTTGTTCTGTATTTAGAGGCATAAAAAATCAGAGGATATTTCACCTCTGATCTAAATAGATATAAAATTTGGCAAGGGGGGCCCCATTATCTGAATGGCATTGGGACGGTTCTCGCCGGCGAGAACCGTCCACGGTGGCAGCCATTGTCACTAAAGAAGAGCAGGCGATTTTTTCGCCTGCTCTTTTTAAATTCTAAGTTTCAATTTCTGCGGGATGCAGTTCAATGTAAAATCCTTCTGCTTT
>JAILDF010000177.1 GCA_024689585.1 Oribacterium sp. | reverse complement strand
AGCGACGCAGGAACGATATAGTGATCAAGATCCGAAAGCTCAGAAGTCTTCAGATATCCGTTCAGCATCTCCCTGACCTTCTCACGGATGAGAGGGAAAAGCTGAAGCTGGTGCATTACCCCGCCTCCCAGAATGATGATCTGCGGACTCGTGATAAGTATGATATTGCAAAGCGCCTGAGCAATATAAAAAGCCTCCATGTCCCAAACCTTTGCATCATCTTTAAGCTTTATGGCTTTTTTGCCCCAACGGTCCTCGATGGCGGGACCGGCTGCCATGCCTTCCAGGCAGGTGCCGTGATAAGGGCAGTGACCCTTGTAAGTATCCCCCTCATAAGGAAGCAGCTTCATATGACCAAGCTCCGGATGAAGCATTCCATGAACAAGCTTTCCGTTGGACATTACTCCACCGCCTACACCTGTTCCGATAGTGAGATATACAGCATCTGTGAGCCCCCTGGCCTGTCCGTAAGTTATCTCACCAAGAAGTGAACCGTTAACGTCGGTATCAAAGCCGATGGGAATATGCAGGGCATCCCTCATGTCTTTAACAATGTTGTAATTTGCCCATTTAAGCTTCGGAGTTGTTGTGAAGCTTCCATAGGTGGGCGATTTACGGTTCAGATCTATAGGTCCGAAGGCCGCGATACCCAGAGCTTCAATGTTTTTGTCCTTAAACCAGTCAATGATCTTTGGCATGGTTTCTTCCGGAGAAACGGTTGGTATCGAAATCTGTTCCAGAATCTTACCGTTTTCATCACCTATGGCACATACCATCTTGGTTCCGCCTGCTTCTAATGCTCCATATAACATATGTTGTCCTCCTCTATAAACGCATGTTTTTCGCCGTTTATCTCTGACATACAGATGCAGATCTAATTGGCTCCTGAATACCTAACCGTCAGACCATCGATATAATCTGTTTTGCGAAAGACTGACGCTTGAATTTGATCATTCATAAAACCTTATGCGATCCACGCAAATTGTGAAAAAACAGACTAATTCGATTGTAGAAGAGAGGCGATAAAAAATCAATCATCATAGTGGGTAAAAGAAATAATATTTTTTTTATAAATACTGCCTCATTACATTGCGGCGACGGAAATTTTTTCTTATAATTACGTTTAGGACAATATTAATTCTATTTAGAGCGTGAACTAAAAATAAAATAACAAAGGACATGGTTAGATATGTTTGAAAGCATTAATTTGGAGAAAGAGTTTAAGGATCGGCTTGATAAGCATTATGATGAACTTAAGTGGCTCTATAGCGAGCTGTATCATAATGATCAGCAGGCCTTTGACTATTTTTTGTGTATGCTTCATCAGTACTATGAGGAACGTGACTCTGATCTGAAGGAATGGGATGAAGCAAGAGAACTGGTTCCTGACTGGTATCGCGGAAACGAGATGCTGGGAATGCAGATGTATGTGAACTGTTTTAATAAAACTCTGAAGGGTGTTAAGGAAAAGATTTCATATCTTAAAGAGACAGGTTCAAATTATATTCATCTTATGCCTCTTCTCGAGAGCCCTAAGGGACGTTCCGACGGAGGATATGCGGTTTCTGATTTCCGAAGAGTACAGCCGGAGCTTGGAACCATGGAGGATCTGAAGGAGCTTGCGGAAGAATGCCACAGGAATGGAATGAGTGTGTGCATGGATTTTGTCATGAATCATACTTCCGAAGATCATGAGTGGGCCCGTCGCGCAAGGAATGGTGAGAGGGAATATCAGGACAGATATTTCTTCTACGATAACTGGGATATCCCCAACAGGTTTGAAAAAACCGTACCACAGGTTTTCCCGACTACGGCACCCGGAAATTTCACCTGGTGTGAGGCGGTTCATAAGGTGGTGATGACTACCTTTTATCCATACCAGTGGGATCTCAACTACAGAAATCCGGTTGTGTTCAATGACATGACCGCTAACATGCTGAACCTGTGTAATCACGGTGTTGATGTTATAAGACTTGATGCCACACCATACATCTGGAAGGAGCTGGGCACCAACTGTCGTAACCTTCCTCAGGTACATACACTTGTACGTATCATGAGAATGGCATCAGAGATCGTATGCCCGGGAACTCTTCTCCTCGGAGAGGTTGTAATGGAGCCAAGCAAGGTGGTTCCTTATTTTGGCACCATTGATAAACCGGAATGCCATATGCTTTATAATGTTACCACCATGGCAAGTACCTGGCATACTGTGGCAACTCAGGATGTAAGGCTCATGAAGCATCAGCTTGGTCAGGTTTTTGCATTGCCGAAGCAGTATGTTTTCCTTAATTATCTCCGCTGTCACGATGATATCGGGTGGGGGCTGGACTATGACTACCTGAAGCAGTTCGGAGTGGAAGAGGTTTCACATAAAAAGTTCCTTAACGATTATTTCTGCGGAGCACATTATGGCCTTGATTCGAGAGGCGAGCTTTACAACAATGACCCGAGACTGGGAGACGCAAGACTTTGTGGTACTACAGCATCCCTTTGCGGCATTGAGGCAGCAGAGTATGAAAGAAATGACTGGAAGCTGGATATAGGAATACGGCTTGACATAATGCTGCACGCATTTCTGCTTACCCAGAGCGGAATCCCTATCATCTATTCCGGAGATGAGATAGGTCAGCTTAATGACTACACATACCATGAGGATCCGGAAAAATGGGATGATTCAAGGTATCTCCACAGAGGTGCCTTCAAATGGGATGAAGTTGCGGCAAGAAAATCCCCCGCAAAGAGACAGGGACGTATCTATAAGGCTTTACGAAAGCTTGAGAAGCTCCGTTCTAAACATATAGTTTTTGAATCCGGAGCAGATTGCTGGATAATTGAAACCTATAATGATCACGTCCTTGGAATAGGAAGATATTTCCACGGTGAAAAGATGATAGCTCTCTTCAATTTCTCAACTAAGGATGAAACCGCCTGGATCAACGAAGAAGAGAAATATATAGATCTGATGACCAATAAACGGAGAGAAGCAAAGGCTGTTGGAATTCCGGCAAGAGATTTTGTATGGCTTATTGCTAAGTGCTAGAAGCTTAAAAAGATCTTTATCTGTTTAAATATCAGGGGTTTTATACAGAGAACCGGGCAGATAATTGTTTTTAATCGATAATTGAAGTTTTATAGTGCAAGATTGTTAAAAATTTGTTAAACTACATTTGTGTCAAACGATTGACACGGATTTGGAGATGACCGGATATGAAAAACAAACTGATTTTCGTAGACATTGACGGCACTCTGACTCCCGCGGGAACCAATGTTCCGCCGGACAGTGCTGTGGAAGCCATAAAGAAAGCCCAACAGAACGGACATAAAGTATTTCTGTGTACAGGAAGAAATTTTGACATGCTCAAGCCTGTTCTTAAGTATGATTTTGACGGAGTTGTGGGTAGCTCGGGAGGATATGTTACCTGTGGTGACGAGGTCCTTTATGATTGCCCTATGAGTACTGAGCAGCTGAACATAGCGCTGGAGTCACTCCATAAAAACGGTGTGTTTTGCACCATCGAAGGAAAAGACGGATCTTTCGGTGATGCCAACCTTAAGGATTTTCTTGACAGTACCGAGGGAGGTAATTCTGAAATAGAGCGCTGGCGGAAAGCTCTGAGCGAGAACCTCGGCATCCGCCCCATGGATGAGTATGACGGACAGCCCATTTATAAGGTGGTTATCATGGCAAGGGAGAATTCCCAGATAGATGAATGCAGATCGCTTCTTGAGAAGGATTTCAGCTTCGTTATACAGGATGTTCCTGCACATGGATGTGTCAATGGCGAACTCATTAACCGGAAATTCGATAAGGGTAAAGGCGTAAGGCTCATTGCGGAGCACCTGGGAATCCCCATCGAAGACACCATAGGCTTCGGAGACAGCATGAATGACCTTGAGATGATAGAGACCGTAGGTGTTTCTGTATGTATGGCAAACGGCTCCGAAAAGCTCAAGGAGATTTCCGATATCGTCTGTCCGTCGGTTACTGAGGATGGCCTTGCCAAGGCATTTGCAGATCTTAAGCTCATATAAAGCGTTGAGTACAGGCTGGTCAGGACATAAACAGCCTGATACCTGATGTGTCCGGATTCGAAAACCGATCAATCGGTGTGATGCAGGCAATATAAGATCTGAAAACCGGCCGGCTGTTTTTCATGGAGACAGCATTAATCAAATAATCCATGCTTTCAATCGTGCATGTCTGCCGGGGGGTTATGTGGCAGATTAGTGTTATATATCTTAAAGCGAGGTAAATAAAATGGCACTTGATTACAGAAAGTGTGCGCAGGAAATCGTTGACCACATAGGTGGGCGTGATAATGTCGCACAGGCAGCGCATTGTGCAACGAGACTCAGACTTGTTATCAAGGACAACAGCAAGGTGGACAAGGAGTATCTTGATAATGTCGAGGGCGTTAAGGGTATGTTTGAATCCAATGGTCAGCTCCAATTGATCATCGGAACAGGAACCGTAAACAAGGTTTATGATGAGTTCCTGAGTATCACAGGTATGACGGCAGCTACAAAGGATGATGTAAAGGCAGCGGCAGCCGCTAAGCAGCCACTCTGGAAGCAGCTGCTTAAGCCTATAGGTGATGTATTTGTACCGATCCTTCCGGCTATCGTTGCTTCCGGTCTTATGATGGGCCTTGTAGAGGCTCTCGGAAAGATACCGGGACTCAATTTTGCGGGAACAGACTGGTATGCTTTCCTTGATATGGTAGCTAACACGGCATTTGCTTACCTGCCTGTAATAGTTGCCATTTCGGCAGCCCGTGTTTTCGGCGGAAATATCTTCCTCGGAGCGGTTATCGGTCTTTTGATGATCCACTCTGCGCTTACCAATGGTTGGAATGCCGCAGCAGGTTATGAAGTTTGGTATCTCTTCGGACACATCAGGATCACTGAATCCTATTCATTGTTCCAGATCAACCAGCTTGGTTATCAGGGACATGTAATCCCGGTAATCATTGCGGTACTGCTTATGAGTAATGTTGAGAAATGGTTCCATAAGCATGTTCCTGAGATGCTGGATCTTTTCGTCACACCGCTTTGTACAGTTCTCATCACTGCTCTTGTTACATTTACCATCATCGGACCTATCTTCTCAGGACTTGAGACCATGGTTCTTAACGGAGCACAGATTCTTGTTAAGAATCCTCTGGGCGCAATGGTAATGGGTGCTATCTACCCTGTAACCGTAGTTATGGGTCTTCACCATATGTACAATGTTATCGAGGCCGGTATGCTTTCAAGTGTCGGTCTCAACACCTGGATGCCTATAGCATCGGCGGCTAACTTTGCACAGTTTGGCGCCTGCCTTGCAGTAGGTCTCAAGTCTCAGAGCAATAAGACAAAGGTTATTGCGGTTCCTTCGGCTCTTTCAGCTGCCCTCGGAATTACAGAGCCTGCAATCTTCGGTGTAAACCTTCGTTTCTATAAGCCTTTCGTGGCAGGTATGGTGGGCGGAGCCATCGGTTCAATCTTTGGTGCCATCACAGGAATCGGAGCTACAGCTTACGGTGTAACCGGTATCCCCGGATATCTTACTATCAATAATGCAGGAGTATATACAGTTCTTCTTCTGGTTTCCGGCGGAATAGCATTTGCAGGAACCTGGACCTTCTGGAAGGAAGAGGTTAAAAAGCCTGTAAACAAGCCTGCGGATGAGGCAGCAGCAGAGACAGGAAAATTTGAGCAGAAGCCGGTTATAACCTGCGAGGCAGGAACCATCCTTGCACCTGTAAAGGGTAATGTTATCCCTCAGGACAAGATCCCGGACGAGACATTTGCATCAGGCGTACTTGGTGCCGGTGTAGGAATCGAGCCGGAAGATGAGACCATATATGCTCCTTTCGACGGTGAGGTTTCCTCAGTAGCAGAATCAAAGCATGCCATCGGACTCAGCGGACCCGGAGATATGGAAGTTCTTATCCATGTTGGTGTTGATACCGTTGCTATGAACGGAGAAGGTTTTGAACCACTGGTAGAGGACGGAGAAAAGGTTAAGATGGGACAGCCGATACTTAAGTTCTCAAAAGCTGCCATCAAGGCTGCGGATCATCCGGATGTTGTTGTAGTTATTTTAACAAATAGTGACGATTATAATGAAGTTAGTGTATAATATGTTATAATTGTAGCAATACATAATTCATAAAGGAGATTATCAACATGAAAGAGATCGAGTTTACAGTTAATGACCCTAATGGAATCCATGCAAGACCCGCTGGTATTCTTGTAAAGGCTTTAAAGGTTTTTAATTCAAAGGTAACTATCTATAAGGGCGACAAGAACGCAGATATGAAGAAGCTTCTTGCTCTTATGGGCTTGGGCGTTAAACAGGGTGATTCCATCAAGATTCAGATCGAAGGCGATGACGAAGAGGCTTGTGCAGCTGAGCTTGAGAAGGCACTTAACGATAATTTCTGATCAAAAACATAAGCTTCTCGGAAGACCGGAAGGTAACTTCCGGGAAGCTTTCTTTTTGTCTAAAGAAGGAGAAAAGTATGCAAGTTGCAACAGGTAAAAGCGTTCTTAACGGAATTGCAATCGGAAAGATCAAGGTGTACACACCACCAAAGGTAGTTATCAGTGAGAGTCTTGTTGAAGACACAGAAGCTGAACTCGCTCGTTTTGACGAGGCACGTGAAAAAGCTATCGACCAGCAGAATGCTTTATATGAAAAAGCAGTTATCGATGCAGGAGAGGAAAGTGCGGAAGTTTTCTCTGTGCATGCTATGATGCTTGAGGATGATGACCTCATTGATGCCACAAAAGAAATCATTACCAGTCAGAAGCACAACGCAGAGTATGCAGTAAAGACAGCCTTCAACAATCAGGCTCGTGTTTTTGCAGAGATGGATGATCCATACATGAAGGAACGTTCGGCGGATATTTATGATATCGAGCAGGCGGTTCTTAATGTGCTTTTCGGTATTGATCCGGAGTCAATGCAGGGAACGGAGCCCTGTATCCTTGTGGCTAATGATCTGACACCTTCAGAGACAGTACGTCTCGATAAATCGCTTCTTCTTGGAATCATTACGAGAGAAGGTTCACTCAACAGCCATACAGCCATCCTGGCCAGATCCATGGGTATCCCGGCGCTGGTTCAGTGCGGTGACGTGGCAAGTAAGTGGGACGGTAAGACAGCTATTCTTGATGGCTACAATGCCTGTGCTTATATCGAGCCTACAGATGATCTCATGAAGTCTCTTAAGAGCAAGCAGGATGGGGACAACAGGCAGAAGGCATTGCTTCAGGAGCTTAAGGGACAGAGCAACACCACTATCGATGGAAAGACTATCAAGGTTTATGCAAATATCGGCGGACCTTCAGACATTGGCCTTGTTCAGCAGAACGATGCCGGCGGAGTAGGTCTTTTCCGTTCAGAGTTTGTATATCTCAACTCTAAGGATTATCCTTCAGAGGAAGA
>JAILDF010000228.1 GCA_024689585.1 Oribacterium sp. | reverse complement strand
TTATCCAAACAACTGAAGTATTCCCTGAGTAGTTTTGTCAATCTGCCCTAGAATATTTTGAGCTGATTGGATTAGGATTGAATTCTTATCCAATTTGGACTTTTCTTTAGCAATATCGGTATCTCTGATTCGGGACTCTGAACTGGTAACATTCTCATCCATTACTTCATTACTTGCCCGGGTATGCTCTAAACGATTCTGCTGGGCACCAAGCCGTGCACGAAATTCAGATACCTTATCTATTGCATGCTTGATATCCTCTACGTTACTCTGATTATCCCTGTCCGAAATATCAAAATCCTTGATTCCGAGAATATCAAGATTAATATACGGGAAATCAAGTAAAATACGATCATCCTTTACGCTACTGCACTGTATCCATATATTTCCGGTCCTGACCTTCTGTATACCATTAGTGTTGAATTGAACATCAACAGCATTGTTGTTGTCTCTGTAATCATAAATCGCCAGAGCCGGAGTTGAACCATCAACATTTAAATCCAACACTCTGTTAAAATGATTTTCTTCATCAATAACCCTCGACAGAGTATCCAAAGTCTTACTATATAATCTGTTGGCTATTTTTTCTGCTGCGTCGGAAAGCGTACTCGGGTCCGCATTTGTTTCTTTAAGAAATGAGATATAGCCAAATATTGTCTCTGATGAATTGTCATCTATAGTTAAGTTCCCAAGATCAATAGCACTGTTTGTCACAGGCTTTCCATTACTATAAGACATTGACTCCCGTAAAAACTCTTTGGTTATATTACTGCCGGGTTCAACAGCTGAACCATAAAAAGCCACGCCATAATAATGACTGGTACAGGTAGCGCAGCTCATACCTATACTGGTACCGAGAAGGTCATATACATCTTTGTAGAGATCATCGGCTGTCAGTGATCCGGAACCGTTGTATTTGGATGTAAGACCACTAAAATCTATTACTGCACTGGCATTGTTGTCTACTGCCGGTGTATCATTTCTCCCCGGAGCTATATACTGATTAAAACCGCTCACATTACCAACTCTCATTGATGAAGATGTATGATCCTTAAGCCATGAAGGTACTTCGCTTGTATATTCCTGTGGCGTATCATCATGCTGTTTCAACACTTTTATATCATTGAATTCTGTAGAATCGGTTATTCTAATTATTTCGTTTTTGAGCTCAGTGATTTCATTTTGAATCTCTTCCAGATTCTCATCATTATATATTCCGTCATGAGCCTGGATAGAAAGCTTACTGATGCGTTGAAGGATTTCCGTAATTTCCCCCATTGCTCCATCAGCTGTGTTTATCATTTCAATTCCATCATTGATGTTATTATGGCCTTGATCCAGTCCTTTTATACGTTCACGCATACTTTCACTGACTGCAAGTCCTGCAGCATCATCCCCGGCTCTGTTGATCTTGTAACCAGAAGACAGCTTCTCCAGGTTTTTTTGTAAAGCTGTCTGATTGGTATTGAAATTTCTTAAAGTATTTATCGTAGGTGTATTATCTCTGATTCTCATGAAATGCTCCGCGAACTACCAATCACCTAAAGGAAATGGTGTTTCTGGCTGACTATTTAGAAATCTTACTTAGCATCAGAGTGATGATAGTATTTCCATTTATTTTTCAACAAAAAAACATCACTATAATATTATTATATTGCTAAGCATTTACATTTGAAGGTAATATTTTGACGTGATTTCATTAAAAAAACAGTCCTACCTCATCTACGAACTGGTTAAAGATGGTCATTACTTCCATCCTTAAATCCGGATGTACCAGGCTGAAAGCTCCTATGGTTGCCAATACTCCGCCTACAATGTTAAGGATTGTATTCCATGCGTTCATCAGGAACCTTACAGGTTTTCCATCAACCTTTACTTCAGTGACGCTTCTCTCTCTGTTTTCGGTTCTTGCGTTCATCTTTTTATTTAGAATTATCAGTCCATCTCCATGAATCGATATTTGTCTATCAGCTTTCCGATCACATAGCATTGTCCGGACTTATGTGAATATTCACAGGTTGCAAGGGTAATGTATTGTTCACCCCATTCCATATCCCCGTAAAAGATGCCTTTGTTTGCAGCTATGGTATCTTTTAATGCTTCGAATTCTTCTTTGCTGTAAGGCACAAGATTTTTCTATAATTTCGAGTTTATCCCACTTGCCGTAAAAAACATACCGTATCGTAAAGATAAACAGTGTTTTTGATGATATATTTAATCAATTTATGGGATTCAGTGTACTTTTCGGTACGTACAACGGGATAATCAATCTTTGTTCCGTCTATCCTGATGTACCCGACTGTCTCGCGATTTTTATCTAGTAGACCGCTAAAATCAATAAGGTCATTAGGATTTATCCATTTCGGTACTGCCTTCTGGCCATCTCTTATTCTCTGCTCTGCAACTACCCTCTTAATCTCGTTGTATGTGTTCTCCTCTTTCTGATACTCGCCCATACGTAAAAACATGAGCGTCAGAGGAACTATACACATCACAAGGAAAATGTATTTTAATATCCTCATAATCAAACCCTTCCAGGTGAATTATGGGCTATGTTACATTAATTCATATTCTCCTTCCAACAATTTCAATCGAAAACATTTTTTTATGTTAATCTTGTAGCTAGCATAGCAAAAGGGATGTACCAATTCATGCACATCACCATGGTTACAATTGATTATTATCAGATAAATACCGGTTGATATATTTATAATATGTGTTACCATCTTTCTCAGTAACACTTAATTCGATTTTCAGAAAGGAGGCCATCATGACTAAGAACACTTTGACAAACGTAAATAGAACCCGAGGGATGGTTATCCTTTTTTTCTGTAATTAAGTAGGCATATTCTGCCTATATCTACAGTTTTCATAGGATGATCAACACCTCTTTATTCGGGAGGTGTATTTTTTTGCCCTTCCGTGCTTTTAATGAAGGAAATCAACTATGGAGATAATCAAAGGAGCTTTTTCAGAAGCTCATGTTTTCACTACAAATAACTGCAATACTGCGCTTGATCAGTATGCTAGAGCCCAGATTCAGATGATATGTGACAATGAATCATCAAAAGGGTGTCTTATAAGAGTAATGCCGGATGTTCATCCCGGAAAAGTCGGAACCATTGGTCTTACCATGACTATCGGAGATCATATCATGCCTAATCTTATCGGCATCGATATAGGGTGCGGTATGACACTTGGTAAGATCAAAGGAAAAAAGATTGAAGGGCAGAAGCTTGACACTGTAATCAGAGACTGCGTACCTTCTGGTTTTAACATCAGGAGAAAGCCGCATAGGTTTGCAGAAGACTTTGACTTCCCGGAGCTTTATTGTTCATCACACATAAGGACCGATAAAGCAAGACTCAGTTTGGGAACATTAGGCGACGGCAACCATTTCATCGAGGTCGATAAGGATACGGACAATGATCTTTATATCGTAATCCATACCGGAAGCAGACACCTTGGAAAAGAAGTGACTGAATACTATTTAAATGAAGGACAGAAAGCCTTGAAATCAAAAGGAATAGATGTCCCATATGAACTCACCTGGCTTGATGGAGAACTTAAAGACTCTTACCTTCATGACATGCAGATAGTTCAAAACTTTGCCAGCCTTAACAGACAGACAATCCTTGATGAACTTGTAAAGGGAATGAAATGGAAGGTACTGGAGTCATATGAGTGTATTCATAACTATGTAGATGCATCGGCAGAGACATTAGCCCTATTCAATTCACCGATCATGAGAAAAGGTGCCATTTCTGCAAAGAAAGAAGAGAAAGTCATCATTCCTGTCAACATGCGTGACGGTATCATTCTCGGAACTGGACTTGGAAACAAAGACTGGAACTGCTCTGCCCCTCATGGCTCCGGAAGGATAATGAAGAGAGAGGATGTAAAGAACAATTTTACAGTTTCTTCTTTCAAGTCTGAGATGAAAGGTATTTATTCAAGCTGCATCAGTAAGAACACCTTAGATGAAGCACCGTTTGCATACAGACCCATCACGGACATAACTGATGTGATAAGCGCTACCGTAAAGATCGATAAGATTATAAAGCCGGTATATAACTATAAGGCCGGTGGAGAATAATGAGGATTTTAAAATATGATAATACAGATAAGTTCCGGACAGGGACCGGCAGAATGCGAGCTCTGTGTCACAAAGCTCTTTAAATCCCTGAATAAAGAATATGATGATCTGATGGTGATCAGCAGGCATCCTTCAAAAAATAAGGGGTGCTGCACTTCCATAATGTTTAAAACAGAAAATGACTTTTCTGGTCTTGAAGGGACTGTACAGTGGATATGTCAAAGTCCATTCAGGCCAGAACATAAAAGAAAAAACTGGTTTGTGGATGTGAGCATCATCCCGGAGATTGATGAGATATGTAAGGATCAGAATATCCGATTCGAGCGCTTCCATTCCGGTGGAAATGGCGGACAGAATGTAAATAAAGTCGAGACCGGCGTCCGTCTCATCCACATCCCCACCGGTATCACAGTTATTTCCACTGCAGAACGAACCCAGCAGCTTAACAGAAAAGATGCTCTCCAGAAACTTAACGCCATCCTTTCGGAAAAGGAGGCAGAAATCAAAGCAAAACAGACCAATGATGCCTGGCGTGAGCATACAAGGATTGTCAGGGGAAATCCGGTGAGAGTTTATAAAGGTATGGGATTTAATCGAACTGAATAATAATCATAGAAAACCGGCTAGAAATCAAATCTAGCCGGTTGGTTTATTATATAAAGATGATAGAGTGCATATTACATGATCATCGGTTTTCAGAGGGTTACCGGCAGATTTGGGGGCTGCCGGCTTTGAGTAGTATGAAAAAAACTTCTATAGGGTATCAGATGTTCCTCATCTGATGAATTTATAATATCACCCTATACTGAAAAGAAACTGAAACTTGAAATATTTTCTGTCCCTAAACAAAAGACAGCTCCATCTGCCCGTTAACCCATGATTTTTGCGGAACATCATGTATTTTGTCTCCGTCAGAATAATTCCAGATAAGAAACGGCGACTTCGGATCATGAAGCCTGCTTTGCGAGAGTACTATTTCCGGTTCTGCATTGGCATAACAGTACTTACAGAGATTCTTACAAGTATTATAGGCTCCTATGTCACATGTAAGATAACAGGAACATTCTGCCCTTGCACCTTTTTTCTTAGGAGCATCAAGCCTCTTCCCTATTGCTTTCTCATAATCACTTATCCTCATGCATCCTCCACAGTCGGCACCATACTCCGAAAGCTCATCACCTTCAGCACAGGGTTTTACAGTCATTCCATAAAGTGATGCAATTCTAATCATCTCTTTTCCAAGTCTTAGCCTCTGCTCTTTTTCTACTTCCCTTGCTTCCGCCCATAAGTGCCAGTCACTGTGAACAATCGTTCACAGTGACTGGCACCTATGGGTCGATAAAACTTATAGGGCTTGATGGAATCAATAAGCTTATGACAGCTGCTACATCAGGAAATGAGGCTGCGGCCAAAGATATCATAAACAAGCTGAATTCAGGAATTGATAACTCCTTTGGCATTATGTTTATAAGGACTTTTCTGGTAGTAGGACTTGTAGAAGAAATATTCAAGTTTCTGGTTATGAGATCATCCGTGAAAAGAATAAAAAATAGAATGTGCTGGCTGGATGTCGTTTTTTTAGGAGCTCTTGCAGGTCTCGGTTTTGAACTATATGAGGACATAATGTACTCGGGTAACGGGTTAGGCGTTGTCTTATTACGGTTATTAACACCATTTCATTTTGTTTTTGGGGTACTTATGGGTTACCTGTATGGAAAAGCAATGCGCGGAAGAAACATTAAAAAAAGTATTTGCATGGTCTACATACTTTCCCCATTCCATTTTTCATTTCAAACTTAAGTTCTATTCGGTTAATAACCCACTGCCTCTTTCATACAGATAATTTGAGCCAAAACCATATGTGCCATCTTCCAACTCAGTAAGTTCAGGTAC
>JAILDF010000108.1 GCA_024689585.1 Oribacterium sp. | reverse complement strand
ATTTTGTCATTTTTAGTGACAGCTTGTCACCTCGTGATATCTGAGTATAGTGACAAGGTGTCATTCTGTCAATTATTTCTTCTGCATATTTTTCTTTTTCATAAACAATATATTTCATTTTTATATTTTTTTTAGAATATTGTATAAATCCAAGTACACAACTCCTTGCTTAAACAGAATATTTGCATTACAATAACGGAGTATTGTATACAAAGAACGATTTATATATGAAATCAGACATTAACCTCGCTTTCAGGAGGCGTGGAGTCTATTCTCATCTATTTAATTCAAGTAACTGTTACAACATATAGAGGAGAGTTTATTTATGGACAGTGTTAAACTGCAGGCCTACGGAAAGATCAACTTGTCTTTGGACGTTTTACGACAAAGAGAGGATGGTTATCACGACGTAAGAATGATCATGCAGACCGTAAAGCTCCATGACAATATCGACATGAAGAAAACAAAGGATCCGGAAATAAAGCTTACAACCAACCTTTCGTTTCTGCCTGTCAATGAGAACAATCTTATGTACCGCGCAGCCAGGATGCTCATTGATGAGTTCGATATTAAAGAGGGCGTTTCCATGCAGTTAAAAAAGGTGATCCCCGTTTCTGCCGGAATGGCAGGAGGATCAACCGATGCGGCTTCTGTCCTTTACGGAATGAATAAGCTCTTCAATCTGAAATTATCTACGGAAGAGCTTATGCAGCGTGGTGTTAAGCTTGGAGCGGATGTGCCCTTCTGCCTTACAAGAGGTACTGCCTTGTCAGAGGGAATAGGCGAAGTACTGACGCCTCTCAGGAAGCTTCCGTCCTGCCCCATAGTGCTTGCGAAACCGGCGATTTCCGTATCAACTAAGTTTGTATATCAGAATCTTCATGTTAATGACCTGCCGGCAGAAGCACATCCGGACGTTGATTCCGTGATAGCCGCCCTTGAAAAGCAGGATGTTAATGAAGTTGCCGTAAATATGGGAAATATCCTGGAAACAGTTACGTGCAAAAAGTATCCGGAAATAGAGCTTATAAAAGATGCCATGAAGGAGCTTGGAGCCGTAAATGCAATCATGTCCGGCTCAGGTCCGACGGTTTTCGGTATTTTCAGTGATGTTGCCGAAGCCAAGAAATGCTATGAAGCTTTGAGATTCGGAAAATACAGGAATCTTGCCAAGCAGGTCTATCTTACAGAGCCCTGGCGCTGATATGACGATTTTCCTTATTTCCGGAGATAATCTAACCTATTAAATATTGGAGGACAAAACCTTGATGAGTGAATTCACAGTTAACATGAACGAGTATCTTCCTCTCAGAGATCTCGTTTTCAATACTTTGAGACAGGCAATTCTTAAGGGGGAGCTGAAGCCCGGTGAGCGTCTCATGGAGATTCAGCTTGCGGAAAAGCTTGGAGTTTCACGCACACCCATAAGAGAGGCTATTCGTAAGCTGGAGCTTGAGGGTCTGGTTATCATGATCCCGAGACGCGGCGCCGAGGTTGCCAAGATTTCCCACAAGAGTCTGCAGGATGTTCTAGAGGTTCGCGGGGCTCTTGAGGAGCTTGCTACGGATTTAGCCTGTCAGCGTATCAATGACGAGGAGTTAAAGGAGCTTGCAGATGCGGAGGACCATTTCAAAAAGGTTGTTGAGAATAATGGCTCTGAAATGGAGATTGCGGAGGCTGATGAGGCCTATCACGACATTATTTACAAGGCTACCCGCAATGATAAGCTTGTTCAGATGATTAATAATCTTCGTGAGCAGATGTACAGATATCGTCTTGAATACATCAAGGATGAAGCTCAGAGGGGTACTCTCATCAATGAGCATGAGAAGATTCTTGAGGCTATCAGGATCCGTGACATCATCCGTGCCAAGACTCTCATGAAGGAGCATATCGACAATCAGGAGTCTACGGTTTCCCAGAACCTTGAGTGGGAAGCAGAGGCGGAAAGCAAAAAGCTGAAGAAGAAATAATTTAAAGAGCCAGCGAGTCGCTGGCTCTTTTCATTGTCTGCTTTCATGGCAAGTGAAATATATTACCTGGTAACTTTGGGCGATTTCGTCGAGGAATTGCATGGCGCCGGGGATTTTGTAATCGTCCAGGTTTACGAAGGGATCATCCAGTAGGATGAAGGGTTTTTCTTTTTGATACATGGCTTCAATGAAGGCCATTCTACGGGCAAGTTCCACCATATTGCGGAAGCCTGCGGAGAGGAGCTGGGTGCTGTGCTCACGACCGTCTGCTATGAAATTCACGTTAAAATGGGCATCCATGCGATAAGGTATTTCTCTGAGACCGTTGGTATTGATGAGGATACGGTAAAACTTTTCAAAGGCAGACATAAGGGGCGCCATATATTCTTTTGTGAAATTGTTATGGGCTTCTTCTATATGGTCTCTTGTCAGTATCAGAAGGTTGTACCTTTGTTCCAGCTCCCGGAGTTCATCCAGACCGAGAACATACTGTCTTTCCTTTTCATAAACCTTTTCAAGTTCTTTTTCTATGTTCTGTGAATGCAGCTTTAATCTGTTGATGGTTTCAACTGCTTCATTGTATTCCTCTGTGGTTTCCTGAAGCTTACGGCTAAGGGTTTCAAAGCTTTCACCATCTTCTCCGGGTCTCATGGCATTTCTTAGTTTCTCTATATCATGTGTCTGTTCAAATTCTGCTTTCTCCCGTCTCTTTAAAGCCAGTTCTTCGGCAAAGCCTTTTAGATCACATAATCTGTTGTATCTCAGGATGTCGTTTCCCAGGCTTCTGAAGGCTTCGAAATCAACATTGTAGGGATCCGAAAAGTAAGCTTCAGGGTAATATCTCTTGAGGTACATAACTACTTCGGAAGTCAGTTTATCTATCTCTTCGTAAACTTCGTCTATAGTCTGGCGGTGTCTCTCTTTCCCACCTGGATTTTTATGGCTGTGGTTTCCAGAGGCTGCCCGGGAGATAAGCATTATGATGAGCATGGACAATCCTGCTGCCAGTATGCATGCTCCTATTACGATGCTGAGATCCGTGAATATCATGTAGGCTCCGATGATGATCAGGATCACCGAAAGGATATATACCATGATTCCAGTCAGATTTGAAATATCTCCGCCATGACCGTTTCCGCGATCCCGGAGGCCGGCCTGCTCCATGAGATCAAGCTTCTCATGGAGGAACTGTATACGTGATATTCTTTTTTCGATACCTCTGAGCTCAGTTTCTCCCGGTACACCATTCCGGAAGCGGGCATCCAGCTCTCTCATGTCGTGATTAAGCCGGGAATTTCTATCTTCCTGAGAAAGGGTGTCGGCTTCGGCCCCGAAATGTCTTCTCTGTATCTCGATCAGTCTCTTTTCACATTCTGAAATATCATCTATGAGGTCTTCATATTTCATTTTGTCTTTAAGTGTATCCTGATACTGACTGAGGGCCATGGCACGGCTGTTTAGTATCTCTATGTTTTTTGCTCTGGTTCTCTGTTCGTCTCCGAGATTTTTTAACCGCTCTGCACTGCCGGTAAGTTCCTTCTCCAGGGCTTCCTTGTTTTTAAACTCGGACTGGAGGATTTCCAGCTCCATGCGTTTTTTGAAGATTGCTCCGGTTCTTCTGTTGGGGGACAGGTTATTCACCTCATCCTTTATGGATTCCATGACCGTTTCGTAGCGGTTCATGTCTTCAGGGTCTTCGGAAACATTGCCGATCTTGGCATTGATCTGTGAGGTCATGCCGGTTTCCAGCTCCTGCTGCCCTATGAAAACGGTTCTTCTGAAGGATCTTTCGTCGATCTTCAGTATCTCTTCACCGATATTTTCGCTGAAGTCCGTTGACGGGAGGTTTGTTTCGGCATCATACAACGTAAAGGTATCCTGAGCCTTTCTTTCTCCGAAGGTACGAACTATGCGGTAGCTTCTTCCTTCCGCAAGCTCAAATACCAGTTCTCCTCCGAAGGTGCCACCCTGCCAGGGTCTGAACTTTTTCCGGTCATTATCCTCGTCCTGGGATTTTCTGTCGCCGGAGAGTCCGTAAAACATAACTCTTATGAAGGATGCCAATGTTGTCTTCCCGAAGCCGTTCTCCCTCAGGAAAACATTGAGACCTTCACTAAAATCTATACTCCGGTCCCGGAGCTTCCCGAAATTTTCTATTTTTGCACTGATTAGTTTCATTTATTTTTTCCTATGCCCGGAAACCTTCCTGTTCCCGAAGGACTGACACTACATTCAAATTTCTCATAAACACCGGACGCATATTCTCGATAACATCCGGTCTCTATCAAATCCTGAGTTTCCCTAATTTCCTAAAAGCAGCTTTATGCCGCATTCTATTATCTCGGCTTTTAACTCGTCTCCGAGCTCTGTATCTTCACGGACGGATCTTATGAATTCTCCCTTAAGGGATCTGTCATTCTCAAATATCCGGTAGTCGACAGTGCGCCGGCTCTCATCTTCTGTTTCTATATAGTAGAACATGGACTCAAGCTGATTTTTTATGAAGCTCATGTTTTTTTCGGCTGTGATATCAAGCTCTCCCTTAAAGATAACCCTTACCATATCTTCAGGTTTCAGGCGGCCGCCGCCTGCTTCCTCAAGGATTCCCTTTACCGTATCGTCATCTATATTCCTGATTTCCTCTGAAGAAGTGGGTACACCTCCAAGTAATGAAAGTTGAGCCTTTGTTCTGTTAACTATATCAATGGAGGTTTCCAGTCCCGTGATATCCACCGGCACCAGCCAGAGATGTCTTTTACTTATATCGATGATCTGGTGCTTAAGTTCATGGGTCTCTTCATTTATATCAAGAAGTATGAAGCCATGTTTTGAACACTCATCAAAGCCCCGTCCTTCGAGGCAGCCGGGGTAACACCACATGCCTCTTCCGTCTATCCGGCCTTCGTTGAACTTATGTATATGGCCGAGAGCCATATAATCTATATTATGCTCTGCGTAATCCGAAACATATATCTCTTCTTCAGTTTCCGTCTGTTTTCCGGTATTGTATCCCGTCATAAGCTGACCGTGGAGCATGACTATATTGAAGTCTTCTTCCTTAAGATTCAGGGTTCTGGCCGCCCAGTTCTCGGGAAGCTGTGCTCCCCCAAAGCTTGTACTGAGCTCTCTTCCGGATACGACTATATTCCCGGACAGTCTGAACATCCGCCAGGAATCATTGAAGGTATAGAGGTTTTCCGGTAATGTTTCCGCCCGGTTCAAAAATGTATCTGTATCATGATTTCCTTTAAGATAGAAGAAAACTATTTCGGGGTGGTTTCTGATGCTGCCGATGACAGCATTGGCAGTTGTGCCGCTGACAGCCGCCGTATCGAACATATCGCCGGATATAAGAATGGCTGAAACCTGCTGTTTTGAGGCGTATTCAAGGAGCCGAAGCCACGTACCGAGAAGCTCCTGTCTCCGCTCCTGTGCCTGCTTTTCATCCAAATGTGTATTTAATCTGCTGTCCAGATGCAGATCCGCGCAATGTATAATCTTCATTAAAAAACCAAGCCTTTATTTTTCAAACAAATGTACGTTGTTATTTTACCATTTTAATCCTTACAACTCAACTGTTTTATTTATGGAGTTATCCACCGGGGACGGTTCTCGCCGGCGAGAACCGTCCCCGGTGGATAACTCCGGAAATAAATATCGACAGCGAAGGTCCTTCGCTGCCGATAATAAAGTTATCGATAGAATTTATTCGATATAACCGCCGACCTTCATTTCTCTGAGACGTATATGATGTCTTCTCAGGAACAGGAAGAAGATGCCGAATACAAACACAACGGTTATAAGTGCACCTATAGCCTGATTATTTCCGGCTATAAGCATTAGCCCTGTGTATGCCGCAAGAAGCAGGAATATCTTCGCCATGGAGTCGAAGCCCAGCTTAAACTGTTCCTTTGCATACCTCTCTATGGAAAGAATGCAGATGTAGTAGATGGACATGGTGATGACCATCCATATGGTCTTCGGAAACAGAGGCACCAGGGGCCTGGCCAGTAGTTCAAGGGCAATGGTGGTGGAGTTGATGGCCAGGATCATGATAACATGGATTACCAGGAAACCAAGGCCCGAGGTCCTTTTATGATGATCTAGTACGTTGTCATAAAAGAATCCGTAGCTCAGGAACATGCCTATGACTACAAGGAAGGAGGAGATATTGAACCAGATGCCGGTTTCTTCCTTAAAGAACCCGGAGATACCGATGATCATTTCTCCGAAGGTCAGGATAACCAGCAGCAGGTTTCTTTCCGCAAAATGTGGGAAATCACAGGGTCTTTTGTCATAAGCCGTGTGCTCCTTTAGCTTTCCGATGTACCCTACTATCAGGGCCACAGGTGAAATCACTATTCCCATAAAATGATAAACCGGGATTGAAATAACGATCAGGGCAACCTCGAAGGTCAGGATGGTAACATTATTCCTGAGGATTTCCTTATCGATTTCATCCAGTCTCGGGGCAAAGCGAAGCTTATCCCAGCTTCTGTAGGCAAGATTCAGCATTATCAGGGCCCAGGCAATGTGGTAGCGGTTATAATGATCAAGAAAATGAAGGTTGGAACCGCTGGCCATGTAATACAGAAGGTACATGTTTATCAAAATGCTGATGTAATCTCTCAGTGCCTTCCTTCCGTATCTGTTGAAAAACATGGTGGTGAACATCCAGACCTGCATGACTACGGCGGTAAGGAATATAAATGTCAGTATAGCTTCCGCAGGCGGGAATGATTCTTCATAGCTATGGAAAAGGGCATTGATGGTTCTCAGGCTGTACACAAATATCAGATCATAGAAAAGCTCAATGTACTCAACCTTTTTCTCCAGGTGATCCGTGGGTTCAGGACTTTCCTTATTTACACGGGACCATATACGGTAGAGAATCGAACCTTCGGCTTCATTTACCGGTCTTTCCTCATCTATATTTGTTTCGACCGCAGCCTTTCCGACTATTTCGTTGAAATACTCTCTCTTTTTATGTTCTTCTTCGTCTATGTCCGCTCCTTCGGTACGGACGTGGATTTCCATCAGTTCCTGTATCTTAGGTTTAACCGCATAGTCTTCCTTGTTGAGACTGCTTCCGTCGGAATCCAATCCGGGAAGGTCTACATCTTCTGTATACTCACTATGCCCGGAGCCCTTTTTCTTTAAATCGATATCATCCTTTAAATTCATGGTATCTCCTTTATAAAAAATTGCACAAAAAAGCAGAGGATTAAAAAAAATCTATATTCAATCTAACTACATTGACGTGATTTTAACATACAAGAAAAGAGCGGCACAAGATATCTCTTGTACCGCTCTTTGTATTTATTTAGATACTTTGCAGCAGAACAGCCGGTGGACCATGAGAACGGAGTTAGTGGTCCACCGGCTGTTCTTGTTACAATACTTTTACAGTGTCTTGCCTGTAAGCATGGTATATGCTTCCTTGTAGAGGTCAACTGTCTTATCAACAATATCCTGAGGGAGGGTAGCATTGTTATCAGGATTTGCCTTTAACCAGTTACGAACAAACTGCTTATCGAAGGATGACTGTCCCTGACCTTCCTTATACTGGTCAAGTCTCCAGAATCTGGAGCTGTCCGGTGTGAGAACTTCGTCAGCGAGAACAACTTCGCCATTCTCATCGAGACCGAACTCAAACTTTGTGTCTGCAATGATGATTCCCTTTGAAAGAGCGTAGTCAGCACACTTCTTATAAACTGCAAGTGTGGCATCCTTGATCTTTGTGGCGATCTCTCTTCCCTTACCCGGGAATGCCTTCTCAAGGACTTCTATGGACTGCTCGAAGTTGATGTTCTCATCATGGTCTCCGAGATCAGCCTTTGTTGAAGGTGTGTAAAGAGGCTCGGGAAGCTTCTGGCACTCAACCAGTCCCTCAGGAAGCTTTAATCCGCAGATGGTGCCGTCCTTCTTGTAGTTCTCCCATCCTGATCCCGTGATGTATCCGCGAACGATACACTCGATAGGGATCATCTCAAGCTTCTTGCAAAGTGTTGCTCTGCCATCAAATTCAGGCTTCTGAAAATACTCCGGCATATCCTTGTTATCAACTGAGATCAGATCGTTTGGAATAACATCCTTTGTGAGATCGAACCAGAACTTTGACATCTGAGTAAGAACTCTTCCCTTATCTGTAATCTGGTTATGAAGAATCACGTCAAATGCTGAAATTCTGTCAGTAGCCACCATGATAAGCTTGTCACCGAGATCATAGATCTCACGTACTTTACCTTCCTTGACCGGTTTAAAATCTGCCATCTTTACCCTCCATATTCAATTAAGGACCCTCGCGTCCGAATTGTGTTACCGAAATTTAGTATAATTCATTTGGCTTAAATCACAAGTCCAATTATGCATACAAAAATCAGGGATTTTGTGTTTTGTTAGTTGCAAATGCCAAAAACGACGGACCACAGGGTCCGCCGTTTTTGGTTTAGGTTATTTATAGAAAAGAGTTTATCGAGTCAGTAAATTTAATGAGAGCTTATCTCTGTACACGTGCTCCTGCACCACCCATAACGGCTTCAACTTCCTTCTTTGTAGCCATTGTGGTGTCACCCGGAGTTGTCATGGCAAGGGCGCCGTGAGCTGCACCGTAGTTTACAGCCTTCTCAGCATCGCCGGTTGTCATAAGTCCGTAGATAAGTCCTGAAGCGAAGGAATCACCGCCGCCTACACGGTCCATGATCTCAAGACCCTTATAATCAGCTGCCTTGTAGATCTCGCCGTTTGCCCAGCAAAGAGCTGACCAGTCATTAACAGTAGCTGTGTGAACAGTACGAAGTGTTGTGGCAACAGCCTTGAAGTTAGGATATGTCTTAACAGCCTCGTTGATCATCTTCTTGTAGCCGTCAACATTAAGCTCCTTAAGAGACTCATCCTGTCCCTCGATCTTGAATCCAAGGCAGGCTGTGAAGTCTTCCTCGTTACCGATCATAACGTCAACGTACTTAGCGATTTCCTTGTTTACTTCCTGAGCCTTTGCCTGTCCGCCGATAGCTGACCACATTGAAGGACGGTAGTTAAGGTCATAAGAAACCATGGTGCCGTACTTCTTTGCTGTCTTGATGGCAGCGATAACAGTCTCTGAAGCCTGCTCTGAAAGAGCTGCATAGATTCCGCCGGTATGGAGCCAGCGAACACCGAGCTCACCAAAGATATAGTCAAAGTCGAAATCTTCAGGCTTTGCCTTTGAGATAGCGGTATTTGC
Source organism: Oribacterium sp. (assembly GCA_024689585.1). GTDB lineage: Bacteria > Bacillota > Clostridia > Lachnospirales > Lachnospiraceae > Oribacterium. The sequence goes on along the minus strand of JAILDF010000108.1, from coordinate 23,464 downwards.
TCTGTCTGAGCATCCCTTTGCTCCACGGATACCGAATCCTCTCTCTGTGAAGTTAAGTCCGTTTCTGCAGACTCTGCCGATTCCGTCTGTATCCATCCACTTAACAAGTGATGTATCAACACCGCCCTGCATCATGAAGTCCTCTACCAGGTGGCCTACCTCATTGTCTGCAAGAGCTGTGATAACTGCAGTCTTGAGTCCGAAGCACTTACGAAGTCCGCGGATAACATTGTACTCTCCGCCGCCTTCCCATGCACGGAAGGATCTTGCTGTTCTGATCCTGCCTTCGCCCGGATCAAGACGGAGCATAACCTCTCCCAAAGAAGCTGCATCAAATGTACACTCATTTGCCGGTCTTAAATTTAAATCCATATCTTCCTCCATTTTAAAATGAAAATCATACTGTTCATCAGTTAATTAAACTCATTTTATCTGCGTCACGCTCACTTTTTGTAAGCGCTTTCAAAAGCAATTAGAAGTATAGCACAAGACATCTGAAATCTTCAAGATGTCTTGTGCTATTTTTTTAAAAATTTTATACCTCAACAAACTTTCTGGTTGCGGCATTAAGTTTTCCTGTTACTTCAACATTGTGATCCATAGCCTCTGAGATTCCGCTCATATCGCCTACGATCTCCATGGTATTCTGAGCAGAAAGGGTGATGGCCTGTGAGCTCTCGGATACTGAATTTGTGATGGAAGATACGGAATTTGCCATATCAGACATTATACCATTGAGGTAATCAGCCTTATCCTTAAATGCGATAAGCATTGTATTCATGGTATCTGCCGTATTTTCGTACTTGTTTCCGGTCTCAACGAAGCTGTCGTAATCCTTCGTTACATCAGTCTTGATGAAATCCAGAACCATCTGGGCATTATCGGCAAGCTCCTCAACCGCGGTTGTAACATCCTTACTTATATCCTGGATGTCATTGGCGGTCTTCTTGGAGTTGGCAGCAAGATTGCTGACCTCTGAAGCAACCACCGCAAAGCTCTTCCCTGCCTGTCCTGCACGGGCTGCCTCGATGGAAGCATTAACGGCGATAAGATTGGTCTTCTCAGCTATATCAAGTATGTTCTTGGTCAGAGTATTGATCTCCTTAACCTTCTTGGAATCTTCAAGAGACTTTGCAAGCACTTCGCTGAGTTCGCTGACCTTTACGCTCATACCCTGCTTTCTCTCTGTGACGTGGTGCTTTATCTCATCAGCTTCCAGCTTGATGCCTGAAGCGGTTTCCCTGCCTCCGGTTGCCTCACGGTTTATCTCATCCGTTGAAGCTTTTACTTCCATTACCTGATTATTGATGGAGGATACCATCTCTGAAACAGACTGCATGCTGGCACTGAGCTCTTCCATGGCAGCGGAGGTACTCTGTACATTTCCGTTTGACTTGTTGAGCTTCGTTGTGACGGTTTCGGTGGAAGAATTAAGTACCTCAACACCGGACTTAACCTCCTTCATGACATTCTGCAGAGTCTCTATAAAGTGGTTAATGCCATTGATGATATAAACAAGTTCCGATGCACTTCTGGTGTAGATCCTTGTGGTCAGGTCTCCCTCACCCTTCTCAATCTTTCCGATGATATCACTGACTTCTCTTGAGATACTCTTTATCTTTTTCACTATACCGAAATAGTTGAGAAGGAAGTTAAATACTATAAGAAGTATAAAGAGTCCTGTACCCTTGATAGCCGCTTCGATACCGTTCTTCAGCATCAGCATCATTTCCAGATTACTCTTGTCAGCCTCAGCCGTAACGGCTTCATCGATAACCTTGCAGGAGTGGAATATGGCTACCTTCTGGAGCTCCGCCCTGTTAAAAAGTATGTCATAGGCTGTATCCCGGTTTCCCTGATCAATCTCTGCCATAGACTCATCGATCATTACATTAAGCCGGTCATACTGTTTCTGTATCTCCTGAAGGGAGGCTAATGCTTCTGCCTGGGAATCTGCATCAAGCTGCTTTTTAAGCTCGTTGATGTCTTCCTCTATAGTCTTTCTTGTAGACTGTATCTCCGGAAGAAGCGCCACACGGGTCTCATCGGCTTTTGCCGATACGTAGCCTATGGCCTGATCATACAGGGACATGACATCCGATTTAAGCTCCGCTTCCTCTGTGCTCAGGGACAGTACATACTGAGACATTGACCTGCTGTTCAGGGTCTGCTGCTGCATCTGTCCTATGAGCATCCTCATCACAAGCATAAACGCTATAAGCATTACGATGTTTATAGCACTTATCTGGAACATTACAGTGCAGAAAAACAAAGGACGCTTTCTTACTTTCAGTTCTTTTCCTCTAACTCCGGCTTTTTTAGCCACCATAAAGTTATCCATTTTGTTCCTCCGTTCATCCCTCATAGTAACTCTTGACAGCTCTTGCTATCTGGGAAGTAAAGCCTTCGGCATCCATTTCTCCACGGGCATACTCATTAAATATTTTTCCGAAGGCATTGGCTGCGATGCCTTCCTTCATATCCATCCAGTGCCAGTTTGAAGTCTTTCCGGATGCAATATATGCGGATACCACCGGTGCAAAAGGATCCGATGCCACATACTTGCAGGATGTGAAGGGACTCACAAATCCGGCATCCTCAACCAGTATCTTCTGGCCTGCGTCACCTGCGCACCACTGGAGGAATGCCTTCGCCTCCTCAGCATTGCCTTCCTTCAGAACTGCCCACCAGGAAGGAGGATTCGTAAGTATCGTGTCAACTCCCTTATCAAATACATATGGAAGCATTCCTACCTTAAAATGTCCTGCCTTTTCATATTCTGCGGCATCATTTCCCATCATAACAGCTCCGATCCAGGAACCCTGGGTAACAAATGCATATTTACCGGAAGCAAAATTCTTTACCTGATCATCATAAGTTCCGGTAACCAGGAGATCCGGATCACTGTATCTCTGAAGGAGATCAATGAATTCCGCAAACTTCAGGAACCTGTTACGGTCTATGGCATGGTCGTTATTGATCATATCAATGTAGGTGGTGTCGGATCTGTCGAGACCTGCATCGATATAGTTTCCGAATATGTGGTTTCCGGTTGACCAGCTTAGATTCTCATTCTCCGCACAGTAACCCACAACTGCGGTAAGTCCCAGCTGATCCTTTTTTTCGTCCAGTGTTTCAAATGCCTTCTCCACAAGTTCGGGACTGGTAAGGGTATCCGGGTCTATTCCGGCCTTCGAAAGAAAGTCTGCATTATATATGAGACCAATGGCTTCTGTGGCATAAGGGAATCCAAGGGTGCCGTAGTTTTTGTCAACATACTCCGCCTCTGTATCCTTCGCCCATGCCTGGTCGCTGAGATCCACAAGAAGACCTTCCCAGTTTGCAAAGCTGGAAGACTCGCAAACGAAAATATCCGGCATTTTATCTGAAAGATAATAAGCTTTTAATGTTGCCTGTACATCTACTCCGCTCTGTGCGGACTCAACTTCTACGTTTACACCTGTTTCTGCTTTATACTTCTGGGCGAGTTCTTTGATCTGAGCATCAACCTCACCTTTACCGTTAAACAGTTTAAGTGTTTTCTGCTGACCGGCTGCCGCAGCTTCTTCCTTTTCCGCATCACTATTTTCAGCGATTTTGTTAAGCTCTTTCATGTCAACATTAAAAGCTTTTTCCACCACATCATCTTTGATGCCGCAGGCGGAAAGCATCGCTGCAGCTGACAGTACAAAAGTGATTCCGAATAAATATTTTTTCATATAGTTTCGCTCCCTGATAAGCATTAAACCTAAACCCAAGTCAAAATACGGGCCACTTATTATTTATCTCGGAACTATATTTGGTTTTATAAGTTTTAAGGAAACAAAAATCCTCAGGTTATCCACCGGGGACGGTTCTCGCCGGTAGGGACGGTTCTCGCCGGAGAGAACCGTCCCCGGTGGATAAAGCCGTGAGGGAATAAAAAAAGACCAAAACCGTGATAACGATTTCGGTCTGAAAGAACAAATCCTGATTCTCAGGATTTTGAGAGGCCCGACTTGAGTGAGGGGTAATCGGGTCTCAATCCTGATAGTATAGAGTATAGAATAGTTAGACTCATTGAAGTCCTTTATAATGATATCCTATTTCACAAACTGAAACAATTATTTTTTTGCTTGAATTGATACAAAATACTGATTTTTTATCTTTTTCATAATTCTTTTTAGTATTATAATTATATGCCATAAAGCATTATAATGATTATAACTAAATATTCAGAGGTATAAAATGGCAATCATCGGATATACTATTAACAGAATTTTTATTGATACAAAATCAAGAGACCGGAATTTCGAGATGACAGAACCTCATATACATAATCATTATGAGCTGTTTTATCTCAATAAGGGAAGCTGCAACTTTTTTATAAAATCCTACTTCTATAATATGGTTCCGGGAAGCGTTCTCCTTATACCGCCCAATACCCCGCACAGCGTGCACTACACTTCGAAGCAGCAGTCAGTGCGCACCGTAGTATTGTTCCGCGAACAGGATGTATTGTTCCCCAACATGCAGTTTATATACGATACTCTTGCAGAGAAAAACACCTATATTTTACAGATACCTGCCATGTATCAGGTGCATGTGGAGCAGCTTATACAGAACATGGAGGCAGAGCAGCGTTTCAATGATGAAAGAGTGAGTCCTGCCATGCTCTCGCTATGCCTTATACAGCTTCTGGTTATCATCAGGAGATTCTCCACAGATATAGACACAAGTCTGTTGGATGAACTCCATACCACTAACCGTCAGCTCAGCCTTGCTGCAACCTTCATCAAGAAGAATTACAATCAGAAGATAAGTCTTAATGATATTGCGGAGGCCAGCGGTTTCAGTCCGAATTATCTTTCAAGAAAGTTTAAGGAAGACACCGGTATAGGCGTACATGAATTTCTTACCTTTGTCCGTCTCAATAAGGCTGCCATCGAGCTTGCCCATACGGATCATACCATTACGGAGGTTGCCCTTAATAACGGTTTCAGTGATGCCAACTACTTTAAGGATGCCTTCCACAAGGCTTTCGGTTTATCTCCCAGGGATTACAGAAAGCAGGATGCGAAATCCTCTTCGGATCCTGTTGTGGCATTCTCCGAGATTGCCCCTGTTGCAGCCCCGGCCCCTGTGGAGGAAAAAACCGAGCACAGTCCGGCAACGATAAAATAAAAATACGTCATGAAGTATCACCCGAATGTACCTGATCGGGCTATGAACTTCATGACGTTTATTTTTTCTCTATAAAAGGGAGGAGGGCAGGTGACCAATGGTCCCTGCCCGAGTATTATGAAAAAAATCTTATTAACTATTGATAACACTCTTGTTATCACATTTTTAATATAAAAATCAAGGATGAACAAACTATGTTAATCTTTTGAATAATTTGTAAACAATTGTGAACGAGATATGAACGGTGTAATACGGTCGAGCGGTCGAGCATCCATTTAAAATCGAGGCGCCTTGCCGGAAAAATCTAAAATCTGACCCCTAAGAGGCACTAGGCCCTCGCCAAAGAAAGAATCCTGACGGATTCTTTTGAACCGCTCAAAGCCGCGCGGCTCCCAAGATTAAAAAACAAATCTTGGGCAGCAATGTCAGAGTTCTCTTTATGACAACTCTGACTTGGCGAGGGGGCTAAGGAAAAGGGGACCAAGTGCCTCTAAGGGGTCAGATTTTGATTTTTCACGGCTCGGCTTTACGATTTTAAATGGATGCCCGACCGCTCTACTCTACTATTCATCCTTGTTTTTCAAATTCTCCAGGTCATTGGCAGTATCTTCGGAAGTGCCTTCTTTTAAAGTGCCGTCGAGGTTTATGTCCTGGAGGATGGGGCGGACTTCTTTATCTTTGGCGGGGTCGGTTTTCGGCATGTATTTTTCGAAGATGTGGTCAAGCATGGTGGAGTTGACCCAGGCGAGGAGTGGGTAACCCATGAGTACCATGAAGGCGGTTATCCAGGCCATGTAGTAGAGGGCCACGTAGCCGATGGCAATGATGATGACATCGCTTATAAGCATTGACAGGGTGGATCCCAGGTATCGTATGGACATGTAGGCCGCATTTGTTACGGTGTTTTTTACGGTGTTGTCGAATCTGCTGAGAAGGGGCCATACATAGGTGAATACAAAGATCCAGATGACCATCATGGCTATGGTGATTCCCTGCAGCAGTATTCTTGCGGCTCCTGCACCGGCAAGAGCACTTCCGAAGAAGTTAAAGTCAAAGACTAGAAGCATGCCCAAAAGAAGCATGGGTATCCATATGATGGTGGCCTGTTTGAAATTCAGCTTGAAGGATTTAAAGAACATTTTAATGTCTCCGTCATCCTCGTTTCTCACTATCTTCAATGTGCAGTAATATAATGCGGTTGTGGATGCCCCTATGGTTACTATGGGCAGTGAACATAAGATCCACAATACATTAAGAAGTATCATATCTCCCAGTCTTCCGACGAAGCGCCAGATGGGATTGTCATAATTAAAAAAGCCCTGAAGCATATTTTATCTCCTTTATTAAGAAATCCACCGGGGACGGTTCTCGCCGGAGAGAACCGTCCCCGGTGGATAACTACATAAAAAACTCGTGCTGCGGTGGTCGCAACACGAGCATTCTATCACATATATTTATCTATCACCATAGATATATTCCCAGTTACCGATGATTTCTTCAATTTTCTCATCCGATAAATCGTCGTCATCTTTTGATGCAAATGCTTTCTTAGCCGGCACTGTCAGCTCCGAAGTTTCCACTGACTCCACGCATTCTCCTCTTAATTCCGCCAGAAATACTCTTGCATCTTTCATGAAGGCTGCGGTTATGAGTACGATCACAAGTCCTATGGGGAATGCTGCAATGATACTTACCGACTGGATATTGGCCATGGAGCTTTCCGAAAATACCAGTGCAACCGGAAGAAGTATCAGCATCACTGACCAGAAGGCTTTGATGACATCCTTGGGTTCTTCATCTTCCTTCAGATCTTTATAGCTGTACTGTGCGGCCACAAGTGTTATGGAATCAAAGGAGGTTGCATAAAATGCGATCATGGCCACAACCAGAACCACCATTACCAATGCTGACAACGGAAGCTGCTTAAGTATTTCAATGATGGTGATGTAAAGGTCACCGGTTGCTTCATATATAGCCACTGAATCAAGCTTTCCCGTTACCTGAAGTCCCAGCCCGTAGTTTCCCAGTATTATGAAGCTTACGAAGGTACTGCCCATTCCGAAAACATATCCACCGAGAATTGTTTGGCGGACTGTCCGTCCTCTTGAGATGCTTCCGATAAAGAAGGGGGCCGCAACGCACCATACCATCCAGTAAGCCCAGTAGAAGATTGTCCAGTTTTCGGCAAAGCCTGTGGTTCTGAGAGGATCAGTGTAGGTTGAAAGTCCTATAAAGTTCTGGGCAAGTCTTCCCATTGCTGCAAATCCGGTTTCAATGATGAATTTGCACTGGCCTCCGAAGAGGAGTACGTAAACCAGCAAGCCATAAAAAAGGTAGGTGCAGACATTGGCAAGTATGGAAATACCCAGCATTCCTTTCATTACCGAGTAGGTGTAAATGATACAGGTCACAACAAGTATGAATATGGTTATGGATCTTTCCGAGATGTTAAGGCCTGTAAGTGATTTTATAACCTGACTGAGCAGAGGGGTCGCAACGGAAAAGGTTGTTGCGGTTCCCGCAAGGAGGGCAAATACCGCAAGGAGATCGATGAGCTTTCCCGGTAATCTGTCTGTATATCCGCCAAGCAACGGTCTGCAGGCCTCTGAATATTTCTGTCTCTTACGTTTACGGACATGAAGCATAAAGCCGAAAGCCACGGCAAGCACCAGATAGAAAGCCCAGGGGATAGGACCCCAGTGGAAAAGTGTAAATGTGCTTGACCAGTCCATAAGGTCACCCATTTCTTTGGTATGGGGATCCACCCAGTAAAGTATCCACTCGCAAAGAGAGTAAAAGAGTATATCCGCCGCCAGACCGCAGGTGAACATCATTGAGCCCCAGGCGAAAAAGCTGTATTTGGGCTTCTCATCCTGCTCACCCAGAACTATATTTCCTATATCCGAGCAGGCGATATAGATGGATATTACCGCAAAGGCCAGTCCTATGAAAAGATAATAAACTCCGAAGCTGTCACCAAGAAAACCTCTTATATCGTTAATGATGACATTAGACTTCTGAGGCATCACAAAGAAGAACACGCACATCATTCCTATAAGAAGGAACGGAACCAATGTTATAAACCAGTCTATTCTGTTTTTGTCAAAAGAAGATTTCTTGTTCATTTTTACACGCCCTCTCTTAAGTTTTGAACATGATAACATTGAAGCCCATATTCGTCAAGTTTGATTTTCTTACAAAAAGTCTACCGGTCCCTTTAAATAACATTTCAGCCGGTGGACCATGTAGGGACGGGGTTAGTGGTCCATTTTGTAACATAATAAACCACTAATCCAATCCAACATGATCCATCGGCTGAACTATGAAATCACTAATCAAAGTCGTCAACATTTTCCTTTGTGATTTTATGATATGGGAGTCTGATATATTTGTCTCCCTGGAGTCCCAGGCCCTCGAGGCTCTCACCGGAAGCAAGTCTTTTCGAAAGATTAAAGATGGCGTCGGCCTGGCCGCGAGCATCATTATAAACCGTTGCTGCCATGCTGCCTTCCTTAACGGCTGCTCTTCCGGGTTCCGTTCCGTCTATTCCTATAACATAGGGCCACTTGTACTCGGGAATATCCGAAACATTATAGGCGTCTATAACTCCGAGGGCCATATCGTCATTGTTGGCGAATACGAATTCTATTTTATCTCCATGGCTTTTTATAAGCTTTTCCATCTGGTTTGAAGCCTGAGCCCGGTTCCAGTTGGCAATGGCATATCCAAGCTTATCAAGCTTCACCCCAAGCTCCCGGATACGGTTCACACAGTTTTCGGATCTCACTATGGCGTCCTGATGACCCGCCTCGCCTTCCAGGATAACGTACTGGATCTCGCCGTCATTGTTTCTGTCAACGTTTTCGTTCTTTATGACATCAACCGCCAGCTCTCCCTGCATGATTCCGGATTCAAATGCATCCGCCCCCACATAGTAGAGCTTATTCCATCTCAGCATATCCTCATCCACCAGTTCCCGGTTAAAGAATACTATGGGGACATCCGCATTTCTTGCTGCATCTATGATATTGGAAGGTGCCGTTCGGTCAACAAGATTTACACATATAACATCACAACCGTGTTTTATCATTTCCTCAACCTGATCATCCTGCGTGGACTGGCTTTGGGAGGAGTTATATATTTCCAATGTTATCTCCTGCCCGGCTTCAGCCCTTGCCGAAAGGACATCTTCATTCAGATCCTTGAGTATTTCCGAGATAAAGGTGTCATACCGGTCATAAACCGTGATGCCGATCTTTATTTCTTTGTCCGGCTTTTCAGGCACAGCTCCGGCTCCACATCCCGGCAGGGTCAAAAGTGTTCCTGCCGCCATAAGCATTAACAATGTTTTTTTCTTCATAAATTCCTCTTTACCTGACTATAGGGAACAGTATCTGCTGGTTATCCTCTCCAAACAGATTGTCTTTGTTCACAACACCGAAACTGATCTCTCTGTCCTCAAGAACCGAGGTGCGGTTCTGAAGCTTTAACGCAAGATCTGACAGGCTTTGATACCCCATGCTGAAATCGTTGGTAAGTATCATGGAGTCGATCAGTCCGGAATCGATATAGTACACAAGCTTTTCGCTGCAGCCTGAGCCGTAGAGCTTTCTGTTTTCCGAATCACCCTTTGTGCAGTAATCTACAGCTTTCTCCATGCTGTTATTATCAAGGCATACGATTATCTCTGCGGGATTTTTTGTATCCGCCTTTTCCAAATCCTCGCTGGTGTAACGGGATTCTGAAACATTCCAGACTATCTCCGGATCAAGATTCTCCGTTGCATCCATAAATCCCCGGAGCCTCTGCTGCATCCCGGACTGTTTCTGATTACCGGAAACTATTCCGATCTTAATGCTTTCCTCTTCTGTCCTGCCCTTTAAATCTATGGCAAGCTCATTACCTATGGCTCTTCCCACGGCATAATTATCGGGGGCAACGGTTGCATGATTTCCTCTGACATCCACATCCGCGTCAACGGTTGTCACCACAAATTCCACCGGTACCCTGGCACTTATGGAAGAAACCATTTCACGTATACCCTCACTCAGGCAGAATTCGACTATAACACCGTCAGCTCCCTGAGAGATCCTTGAATTGATCATGGATGCTTCTTCCTGGATATTGTCTATATAATCTGTATACACGTAGTCAAGCTCGATACCGTTATCCTTGGCAGCCTGTTCAAGGCCTGCCTTAAAGGGTACCCATCTTCCTTCGGAAGAGTTGCTGACTATCACGGAAATCTTATAGTTCTCCGAATTTATGCCCTTTGTGAGCATAACAAGGCAGAACATGATTACTATAAGGGTTGCCACCACCACAGGTAGCAGAAATTCTTTATCTTCATTCATTATTTCTATCCATCACCTGTTTAAAGATATAATCCTTACGGATTCTTTCGAACCACTCAAAACCGCATGGCTCCCAAGATTAAAGATCATGGGAAGATTTTTTTCTCAGGGATTTATAATGTCCGCTTTCCAGCAGCTTCTGATTTTCCTCATTAAACAGTACCGCCGGAAGGTGTATGGTAATACAGGTTCCCTCGTCAGGTTCCGATTCCACCTTTAAACCATACTGCTCACCGAATCTGAGCTTGATTCTCTTATGAACATTAACAAGGCCTACCCCGGATCCGTGCTTTGGAGCACGTTTTGCCCCTTCATCCTCATTAAGAAGATTTTCCAGGACCTCCGGTGGCATACCAAATCCGTTATCTCTCACCTCAATGTAAATGTCTCCGAGGGAAATGTCATTCTCTGTTCCGGCTTCACCAACCCTGCCGGAATTTCGCGAATTTGTTTCATCCGTTTTTTTCGATGTATTGTTAATTTCATTCGATATGGTAGTATCATCACCATAAGGCTCAAATCTTGCAATAATTCTTATCTCTCCCTCATCATCAGGATCCATATCACCAACCCCGTAATATATGGCATTTTCCAGGATGGGCTGAACGATGAGCTTTATGGTGGCAAACTTCTTCACCTCTTCCTGAACGTCGAAGGTCACCTTGAAATTATTCTTATACCTTACCTTCTGGATATTCATATAGTTCTCTGCATGGCGCATCTCCTGTTCCACAGGAATGATATTTTTTCCCCTGCTGAGACTTATTCTGAAGAGGCTGGCAAGCTGTGTCACCATGAACACTGCATCTTTATTTTTCTCACCCTCTATCATCCATACAATGGAATCCAGGGTATTGTAAAGAAAGTGTGGATTTATCTGAGACTGGAGGGCGTCCATCTCAGTCTTTCGCTTTTCCTCCTGCTCTATAACGATATCATCCATAAGCTGATTGATACGTCCCAGGGAATGTCTCAGAGTCTTTCCCAGATGCTCAACCTCCCGGGTTCCCCCGACATAAATATCTTCAGGATAAATATCTCCGTTTTCCATATTTCTTATGGATCTGTTCAGAAGATTAAGAGGTCTTGAGATGAGGCTTGAGATCATTTTGTTTATGAAGATCATGATGAGAAGTCCGCAGGCGATAAGGAGTATGACAAGAAGTCGCATATTGCTTATGTCAAGCTGGTATGCCTTTTCCGGAAGCACGGCTACCATTTTCCAGCCGGTATAGGAAATGCTGTCAACTATAACCTGTCTTTTTTCGCCCCCGAAGATCTCATCATGTATACCATCCGCATAATGAGCATTGTTAATGTTGTTTTCCCTGATGATTTCATAGTTTATCTGCATCTGCTTCGGATGATATATGATATTTCCGCTTGAATCCGTAAGATAGATATACTGACCGGTGCTGTCAGTATTGATGCGTTCCATCATCTGCTTAATTGTGGAGTAGTTCATATCTACCAGCAGTACTCCGAGAGACGGACTTCCGTTTTCGGTTAGCTCCACCACACGACTAAGAGATATGACCCAGCTGTACTTGTAAGCAGGATCCAGAAACAGATTTTCCACATGAGGAGTTGAAAAATGAAGGTTCTCCATTTTATCAAAGGCCGAGGTAAACCACTTCTGCCCGGTTACCTGAAGATCGGTCTTTAAGCTTGAGATGGGGGATGCGGAAACCAGTGTACCATCCTGCATAAACAGGGAAAGACTCACCAGATTATCCTTGTGAGCCTCGTATATGATATTCATCTCATTATCCACAGAATCCCTCTCGAGATCCGCGTTCTTTATGACATCATAGTACATGGCATCAGAGATACGCCGCATACTCACAAGGTAATCCTCAAGGTTTACAACCGACTGCTCCATGAGCTGCTGCGTGGCCTCTATGGTACCGCTTCTCATACGGCGGGCAAACAGGGTGTACAGCATTAACCCGAGGATCAAAAGAAGGGTAAAGGATACAACTGTAAAAGCCATAAGAATGGTACTCTGTATGGTGTGGGGCATATATTTCCTGATTCTTTCATTAACCTCGGAAACCCTTTTGTTCAGAAGCTCCTCTCCGGACTCTCTTGCCTCAACAATCTTTTCTACCCCTGAAGCCTTATTCAATTCCTTTTTGTTTTCCTGATCATCCATTTTGCTGAGATTTATATCTTGATGGCGAAACGCCAAACTTCTTTTTGAATGCATAACTGAAATAGTTCGGATCACTGTAACCCACAGCCTCAGCTATAACATAGGTTTTCTCATTCTCATCCAAAAGCATACGCACGGCCATTTCCATACGCATGTCAGTGAGATAATTGATAAAGGTTTTTCCTGTCTCTTTCTTAAACACCGTGGAAAAATACGCAGAACTGATGCCAAGGTAGGAACACATGCTCTCTACAGTAAGGTCCTTATTGCTGTAATTTTCCCTGACATAATCAATGGCCTTTGACACGAAGCCCTTTGTTGTATCCTGACGGCTTGTGCGAAGGATCTCCCTTATTTCATGAGCAACAGACTTGAGCCATTTTGTAAGCTCCTGTTTGTCCATGTGCTGGACCTTGTCATAGGGGTCCTCATCCTTTTCGAAGATCTCTGTCGTATCGATATGATTGGCCTTGATAAAGCGATATATTTCAGACACCATATCCATAACAAAGAATCTGTAATCCTGTATGGAAGGATTTACCGGCATTTCTTCCGAAATATACCTTTCCACTTCCACATCGAGACTATCCCCGGAATCCATCTTGATTGCCTTAAATACTGCATAAAGCTTCTGATCCACAGGTTCAGCCTTCAGATTATCCGGAGTCTTGTTTCTTTCGGGAGCTATCTCGGAAATGTTTATAGCCTGGCCTCTTCCGTAGATGACTCTGTAGGAGATGGCCTCTCTGGCTCCTTCATAAGCCTTCGGCAGAGACATTATACCCGAAACAGGCTTGCCTATTCCGGCGGTTATGGTGGCATTGGACACACGCTTACTGAGCCTGCAGAGAACCTGACAGGCGTCCGTAAGCTGGGTGACATCGCTTTCGGATTCCATCTGAACTATGATGATAATGTTTCCGAGGTAGGAGAAAAACTTTGCCTTCCACCTTTCCTCCATCTGTTCTTCCCAGAGCTTCCTTACGGACATGGTGATGAGTACAGGGTTAATGCCTTCCGGTGCAAGGGAAATGCTGTTATGAAGTATCACAACATCATAAAAGGGCCCCTCCAGGCTTACCTGATAATCCATCATATCTCTTTTGAGGTAACCCTCTGACACACGTCCTTCTATAATGGAGGTGTAGAAATTCTCCTGTAATATGGGAAGACTTTCCTGATAGTAGGTTTTAAGCATGTTTATGTTCTGCTTTTCATCAAACTCTTTATCAAGGGCGGACTTTATCCGCTTAAAGACTTCACTGAGCTCTGTTGCATCGATGGGCTTAAGTATGTACTCTTCAGCTTCAAGCCTTATGGCTTCCTTTGCATATTCAAATTCATCAAAGCCGGAAAAGATGATGATCTTTATGGTGGGATACTGCTGCTTAAGTCTTTTTGCCAGCTCCAGTCCGTCCATATAGGGCATCTTAATGTCCGTCATGACCACATCCGGCTGTTCCTCTTCCGCCATTTCCAGGGCTTCAAGACCGTTATGGGCATATCCCTGAACAGAAAAGCCCAGGGCTTCCCAGTCTATCTTATGGATTATGACATTGATAACATCCTCTTCGTCATCAACCAGCATTACCGAATAATTCTTCAAATTCACTGCTCCTTATAGTTACACCTAAAGTTATTTCTTTTATTCATAAAATCCTGTTTGTAAAAGCATCTTTATTTTGGATTCTTTTCTCCGTACTTCTCTTCAATCTTCTTGAATCTGAAAAACATCAGTGAAACTGCAAGTATCATAAAAAGCAAAGCCATGAAGCCATCATACATGGAGACTATCTCCATAAAGATAAGGCAGGCAGCGAATCCAAGTGCAAGGATTCCCGCTTCCCTTGCATAGGGCTCAACATTTTCTTCTTTAAGTTTCTTCCACTCTTTTGGTCTTACGGAATCCACATCCTTAAAAACCAAAAGCTTTACAGCATAGTAAATCGTCATTACCGCAAGCACCACCTGTATGCCATGCTGGGCAAAAAACACGGTGACAGGACTCTGGGTTTCTGCCAGAAGTACCATGCCTGAAAACGCAATATTTGAAAATCCCATTATTTTCTCCTTTTGTAATGTTTAGCGAGGGTGTGGGGCATTATCCCTTTCCCGCCCGCATTCCGCCGATCCGCACGGCAGCTCTTCTGTAATCAAAAGAGGTCTGTGGAAAAACCACAGACCCCATTATAATCGATTGAATTATTTCGCTCAATTACTTCTTCTGAACGTACTTTCTGATATCGAGAGAAATAGCTACGAAGATAACGATACCGATGGCAATGTACTGAGAGTTTGCATCTACTCCGAGGAACTGGAGAGCAACCTTCAAAAGCTCAAGTACGGCAACACCGATGATGGCGGATGAAACCTTACCACGTCCACCTGTTACGGATACACCGCCAAGTGCACAGGCTGCGATACCTTCCATCTCATATGAAAGACCGGTATTGATAGAAGCACCGCCGGCCTTTGCGCCGAGCATGAAGCCTGCCATGGCGAAGAATGCTGATGCCTTAGCATAGATAAGGATCATTGTAAGCTTAACAGGAACACCGGCAACCTCTGCTGCCTGCTTGTTTCCGCCGATTGCATACATGTACTTTCCGTGACGGGTCATGTTGTAAATGAACCAGGTGATTCCGGCCATTGCAAGTGCCATCCAAACCAGCCAGTTGATACCAAGGAGACCCGGCTTAGCGAAGTTTGTATATCCTTCGATATATCCGCCGAGAGGTGTAGCTCCTGTGTAGATAAGACCAAGACCATAGATGATCTCCATCATTGCAAGTGTTGAAATGAATGGAGGAACATGAAGGAATGCTATAAACCATCCGGTTACGGCACCGAAGCATCCGCAGATGATCATTACAAGGATAAGAACCACAAACGGGTTAAGCGGTGTGATGCTTGCCATGAAGCCTTCCTTGAAGAAACGTCCGCCGTACTCTACCTTCTGTAAAAGTGTACCTGCGATACAGGCACCAAATCCAACCATACGTCCACCGGAGAGATCGCATCCGCCGGTGATAACTGCACCTGAGATACCGAGAGCGATAACCAGTCTGTATGACATATTAGCAAGAAGGTTCATGAAGTTATTTTTTGTCAGGAAGTTATTTGTTGTAAGTCCTGTATAAATAACGAGGATGAACATTACGATGATAACACCGTTATTGATAAGAAAATCTACGATTTTCTGTTTCTGTGTCTTTTGCATTTTTCTTTCCCCTTTAAATCTTTAATCGATCAGAACTGTGTTGCATATCTCATGACATTTTCCTGTGTCATTTCTTCTCTCTGATCTATCTCTCCTGTGATTTTTCCGTTACACATTACATAAACCCGATCCGCCATACCGAGAAGCTCGGGCATTTCGGAGGAGATCATGATGATGGCCTTTCCCTGCTTTGCAAGGTTTTCCATGATTTCATAAATCTCGTGCTTAGCTCCGATATCGATACCTCTTGTAGGCTCATCCATGATAAGGATGTCAGGATCGTTGGCAAGCCATCTTGAAACGATAACCTTCTGCTGGTTACCACCTGAAAGGTTCGCGATGTGCTGGTTCATGCTTGGTGTTTTTATAGAAAGCTGTGTGATGCTATCATCAACTATCTTATTAATTGTCGGATGATCCAGAACAAAACCACTCTTTAAGTGTTTGTTGTAGATTGAGATACCTACGTTATCCTTGATTGAAAGACATCCGAAAATACCGTTTCCACGACGATCTTCCGTGATCATTCCAAGCTTTGCATCCATGGCGTCCTTTGACTTTGTTATCTTAACTTCTTTTCCATGGATCTTTATGGTTCCCTCTGACAGATGTCTGATTCCGAAAAGGCCTTCCATAAGCTCTGTTCTCTGAGCTCCTACAAGTCCTCCAAATCCAAGGATTTCTCCCTTTCTTATGTTGAAGCTGCAATCCCTGAAGGACTTCTCGTGTATGGAGCTTAAATGCTCTGCTTCAAGAATAACCTCACCTATCTCATGATCATGTTCGGGATAGATCTGGGTAAGCTCACGTCCTACCATCTTGGAAATGATATCTTCTGTTGAAAGCTCTGCTGCAGGCCATGTACCTACATAAGTTCCGTCTCGCATTACCTGGATATCATCTGCTATCCTCTTGATCTCATCCATCTTATGGGAGATATAGATCATTGCAACGCCTCTGTCACGAAGCTGATTCATGATCTTAAAGAGGAAATCTACCTCATTATCAGAAAGAGAAGATGTAGGCTCGTCAAAAATGATAACCTTGGCCTCGTGGGAAACCGCCTTTGCGATCTCAACCAGCTGCATCTGTCCGATGGACAGGGTGCTGAGAAGAGCCCTCGGATTATATTCAAGACCAAGTTCCTTCAACCACTTTTCTGTCTCTTCGTACATGGTCTTATGGTCTATCATCTTGATGGGACCATACTCTTTTAACGGGAAACGTCCCAGGTACATGTTTTCACCGATGCTTCTGGCCGGTATGGGCTGAAGCTCCTGATGCACCATTGCTATACCATGTCTGGCTGCCTCATCAGGGTTATCGATAACTACTTTCTTTCCATCCAGATAGATCTCACCTTCGTCCATGTGGTAAATTCCGAAAAGACACTTCATGAGTGTGGACTTTCCGGCACCGTTTTCACCCATGAGAGCGAGAACCGAACCCGGACGAACAGCAAGATTTACTTTATCCAGCGCTTTTACACCCGGAAATGACTTAGATACTCCTCTAAGTTCCAGCTTATACTCCGCCATTTTG
This sequence comes from Oribacterium sp., assembly GCA_024689585.1. Lineage (GTDB taxonomy): Bacteria > Bacillota > Clostridia > Lachnospirales > Lachnospiraceae > Oribacterium. The sequence continues at coordinate 6,030 of JAILDF010000108.1, read as the reverse complement.
TCCTCCAGTAAATTTTCTTTATCGTGCAGGATGGGGAATCTTTTCCCATTCGCTGCCCAGGTGCATCGGTCAAAACAAAAACCTTAATTATACACCTAATCTGATGTTAAAGAAAGAGTACAGGTGCGATGTCGCACCCGCACTCCTTTAATGATTCTGATTTAATTTGTCTGATTCTGATGAGAATTAGCCAAGAGATGCAAGGATGTCATCTACATTAGCGGTTGTAACCTTAACGTAATCGCATCCGATGTAGTGCTCATTGCCCTCACCTGTGAGATACTTAACAGCTGCATCTGCTGCTGAGTGAGACTGTGAGATGTGATCGTTAAATACTGTACCTGTCTGCTTTCCGGACTTAACGTTGTCGCAAGCCTCCTGAAGAGCATCTACACCAAGAAGGTATACATCTGTTCCAACTGTCTCGCCTGCTGCCTCGATAGCCTGAAGAGCACCAAGAGCCATAGCGTCGTTGTTACAGAATACAACTTCGATATCCTTGCCATGCTGTGCAAGAGAGTTAGCTACAAGTGACTGTGCCTGAGCCTGATCCCAGTTACCTACCTGATCATCGAGACACTCAACCTCAACACCTGCATCTGTAAGAGCCTTAACTGAGAACTCTGTTCTGTACTGAGCATCAACGTTCTCAGGGTCACCCTCGATCATGATGTAAGAAACCTTACCGTCGCCGTTGATATCGCCCTTGTTCTCAAGGTCTAATACGATCTCACCCTGCATTGTACCTGACTGACGGGCATCACATCCAACGTATGTTACGTTCATGTTCTCTGTTGCCCATCTCTCCTCTTCCTGAGCATCCGGCTCACGGTTGATGTAAACGAGAGGAATGTTAGCCTCAGTTACCATATCTGTGATTGTAGCTGCTGATGAAGAGTTAACAGGGTTGATGATGAGAACGTCTACACCTGATGTGATGAAGTTCTGGATCTGGTTTGTCTGAGTAGCCTGGTCATTAGCACCATCTACGATAGAGATATTCTCAGCCTTGAATCCGAGAGACTCGAGATATGACTGTAATTCGTTTCTGAAAAGTGTCATGAAGTTATCAGAGAACTGATAGATACATACGCCAACCTTCTTATCTGCAAGGTCTGCTGAGCCAGCTTCTGCTGCAGCTTCTGTAGCTGCCTCTGTTGCGGCTGCGGCTGCTTCTGTAGCTGCTGCTGTCTCTGTCTTTGCTGCCTCTGTTGCGGCTGCTTCTGTAGCTGCTGCTGTTGTAGCTGCTGCTGTTGTAGCTGCTGTGTTAGATGATCCACAACCTGCAAGCATTGATACTGCCATTGCTGATACTGTAAGTAAGCTAAGTGCTTTCTTCATAATAATCCAATCCTCCTATGATTGTTGTTTGTGTTTTGCGGTGTTTCCCGCGTTTTGTTGTTTAAATAATAACAAGCAACATCTTTGGAAAGAATAGATTATTCTTCTTTTAATCTTGAAAATTCTTCTTATCTTCGATAATGTACAGAGGCCTGTCTTTAAGCTCTTCAAAAAGCACGGCTATATACTCTCCGATGATGCCGATAACTATAAAAAGAACCGCAAACATAAAGCACAGAAGTACGACAATTGTGGCATATCCGGATGGTGCCCCGTCATGGGTGCACAGGGTGTATATAAGAAGTATCAGACCCAGGAATCCGCTGCTTAAGCCTGCGAAGATGCCGAGCTTCAGCGGAACATTGGAAAAGCACATGATGGTATTCATGGCAAAGGTAAAGAGCTTTTTTATGGAATAATGACTCTTCCCCGCAATTCTCGGAGCCGCCTTGTACTCTATGGTGGTTTTTCTGAATCCCACATTCTGTACATAACCCCGAAGGAATCTTACCTTCTCACGGTAGTTTTTCATAAGTACCTTTTGAACCGTACTTGTGATGGCAAAGAAATCCGAAGCATTCGGTTCAAGATGGATATCGGACAGCTTATTGATGAGCCAGTAAAAACCTCCGGAGGTTATCTTTTTTATAAGTCCTGCTGTTTCATTGCTGGTTCTTACCATTGAGATAACCTGGTATCCCTCATCAAAAGCTCCTGTTATGGCATCAAGATACTCAGGGGGATGCTGAAGATCCGCATCCATAAACACCAGTCCGTCACCTGATGCATAGTCAAGCCCTGCTATCATCGCCGCTTCATGACCGAAGTTTCTGGAAAAGCTTATGAGCTTAATGTGCTCTTTGTCAGTATCAGCCAGTTCCGAAAGGATCTCACCGGTTCTGTCCTTTGAGCCGTCATTTACAAATATAAACTCGTAATCCCAATCCTTATCACGAAGCTTCTCACCATATTCCTTTGTGACTCTGTAAAATTCCTTTACTCCTGCCTCTTCATTGTAGGCGGAAACGATGATGCTGAGCAGTTTCATTGTATCTCCTCTAACAGAACCATTCTTCTTATATATCTATAAAAAGATTTCGGTCTGGTCTACTCCAAATTATAGAAGCCGTTTTTCTGTCACATAATGACGGTCCAACGGCTCGTTAATGTTTATTTCTAAAGTATCTCAAGCTCTCTTCCGCTGTGGGAGGGCTGACGCTTCTCAACAGGCGGAAGCTTCATATAATCTCCGTAGAGCATTTTGAGAACCTTATCCCATTCTCTGGGACCTGTGAATCTTTCACCTTCGAATTCAAAGGAAACCGGTTCCTCCCAGCTGTCCTTCACCACGCAGTACTGAAAATCCGGCTGGTAGTTTGAGAAAAAGGATTCTCCGGCAGAAACATTTTTATCCTTTTCATAAAGCTCTGTGTATTTTCTTGCGCTGTTATCCTGCAACTTAAAGATGGTCTTCATGGGAACCAGTTTCCCAAGACCGACAAGTACCGATACCTCAAGTTTCTGGAGTCCTTTGTATTTTGACCAGTCAAGCTTTCTTCTGTGGGCCATGCCCATACCGAAAAATATCTGCTGCTTTAAACGCATAAGCTTAGATGAAAGCTTTCCCTTAGGAAGTCTGTCGATAATGAAAAGGTCCACCCAGAGGTGATTAAGCTTTCCTTCGTAAAACTCCATATCCTCGTCATCCTCTGAGTGCCTGCGGGAATCTTTATATATAACCCTGGGGACAAAGTCGTAGAAGGCTTCACCTTTCCGGTACTCATCCGGCATTATCAGTTCCATGTTTTTTGGAAGCTCAAGATTCGCTATGACTTTGAACTTTTCAAACTCTTCACGTCTGAAGCAGAGATCCACATCATCATCCCAGGGAATGAAACCCCGGTGTCTCACAGCCCCGAGAAGGGTCCCGGAATCGATTAGATAGGTAATGTGATGTCTTATGCAGATTTCTCTTACTGCTTTTAATATTTCAAGATTAGCCTTGTGGATTTTTTCGAGATCAAATTCAAAGTCAGTATTTTTAGTAGTGTTTTCCATTATTACTCCCATGGGTCAAATGTAAACCGGATTTATCCCGGCTTGCACCTGACTCAGCGATAAAGTCAGAAGGTTTACTTTCAAACTTTATCTTAATGCTTCCAGCAGGGTTTTTGCCATGTAGCCGAGCTTCTCGTCAGTCATACCGGGATATAAACCTACCCAGAAGGTATCCTTCATGATCCTGTCTGTTATTTCCAGGCTTCCAACAACACGGTAACCTTCGCCGGTTTTTCTCATTTCATCGAAGCATGGATGCTTTATGAGATTTCCCGCAAAAAGCATTCTGGTCTGAACCCCGTGATCCTCCACGTATCTCACAACCTGTTCTCTTTCAATACCTTCTTTACAGGTCATAAGGAAACCGAACCAGCTCGGATCCGAATCCGGCTCTGCCTCAGGAAGTATCAGCTTTTCCTCGGCACCGCCCTTTATGAGAAGCTCCTTTAAATAAGCAAAATTATGCTTTCTCTTCTCAACAAAGCCCGGGAACTTTTCAAGCTGGGCAACTCCCACTGCAGCCTGCATGTCTGTTGCCTTAAGGTTATATCCGAAGTGTGAGTAAACATACTTATGGTCGTAGCCCTTTGGAAGCTCGCCGTACTGTCCGTCGAAACGATGGCCGCAGGTATTGTCCTTACCGGGCGCACACCAGCAGTCTCTTCCCCAGTCCCTTATGCTTCTCATGATGCGATGAAGCAGCGGGTTGTTGGTGTAGCAGGCACCGCCCTCTCCCATGGTCATATGATGAGGAGGGTAGAAGCTGGAGGTTCCGATATCACCGATGGTACCTGTAAGCTTTGTCTCTCCGTCAATTGTGTAGGTAGAGCCCAGGGCATCGCAGTTATCCTCCACAAGCCAGAGGCAATGCTTGTCACAGAATTCCTTTACGGCCTTTAGGTTAAACGGATTTCCCAGAGTGTGGGCTATCATAACAGCCTTTGTTTTGTCGCTTAAAGCATCCTCAAGCTTTGTAACGTCTATGTCACAGGTTGGTAATGTCACGTCCACAAAAACAGGCACTGCCCCGTACTGGATTATGGGAGTTACGGTTGTGGGGAATCCCGCCGCAACTGTGATGACCTCATCTCCGCGTCTCACCTGTCTCTCTTTAAGAAGAGGACTTGTTAATGTACTGAAGGCGAGAAGATTGGCACTGGAGCCGGAGTTTACGAGACTCACATATTTAACTCCCAGATATTTTCCGAAATCATGCTCGAACTTATCGGTGAATCTTCCTGCGGTGAGCCAGAACTCCAAAGCACTGTCCACAAGATTCACCATTTCTTTGTCATCATACACTCGGCTTGCGTAAGGGATACGGTCTCCCTCCTCATAGGGCTTTGCCGGTACTTTATATTTTTTTGCATATTCAGATACAAGATCAAGTATCTCCTGCCTTGCCTGCTGCTCTGTTTTTTCCATAATGTTTCTCTTTCTAAATGATATATTTGCCTGATTCAGGTTTTTTCGTGTAACTCTTATTCCGGCTTTTCTCTTTTCAAATGATCATAAATAATGCAATATCATATAGCACATTCTCTGAAATCATAAATCGAGTTAGTAATTTTATTAATCCGCCAGAAACTCTTTTATCTGCTCTTCTGTGAATTTCAGCATATCTTCTTTGTCATGCCATGCCCGGTACCATTTCACGGTTTCACGGACAGCTTCATCCACGTGCCATACCGGAGCCCAGTTCAGGGCCTTCTTGATCTTCCCGGTATCAAGCATCAGGAATGATGCTTCATGGGGAGCATTGCTCTCAGCTTCGGTATGCCACTTTGCTCCATCCCCCCAGGAGGCAACAAATTTATCCGCCAGATCTCCTGTTGTGATGGCATCCGACTCATCGGGACCGACATTATAACAATCGGAAACCTCCGGGTTCTCAGCCTGTTTCATGGCGATGAGAAGGTATACATAAAGGGGCTCCAAAACATGCTGATAAGGTCTCGTGCTATAGGGATTTCTCACATGAATGCTGTTTCCCGAAACTGTATCCCTTACGCAGTCGGGGATGATACGGTCTCTTGCAAAATCACCTCCGCCGATAACATTACCGGCACGGGCTGTGGAGATTGGGGTAACCGAATCCTCACCGCCGAAAAATGACTTTGTATAGCTGTGGGTCACAAGCTCGGAACAGGACTTTGAATTACTGTAGGGATCGTAACCGTCAAGCTTTTCTTCTTCCTTAAAAGGATGGTCCATGAGGTCGCTGTTTTCATAAACCTTATCGGTGGTGACGTTCAGGAAGGTTTCTACCCTGTCACCATGCTCCCGGCTTTTTCTCACACACTCAAGGATATTGACTGTACCCATGACATTTATCTCATAGGTCTCCCTCGGTATCTCATAGGAGGTTCTAACTATGGGCTGAGCCGCAAGGTGAAGAACCACTTGAGGTTTCACCTTCTCAAAAAAGGAGCTTAGATGCTGATAATCCCTGATATCTCCGATCTCGGAGGTCATCTCTTTATCGAGACCGAGTATCCTGAAAAGGGATGGATCAGTGGGCGGTTCCAATGCATAGCCGTAAACCTCCGCCCCAAGCATCTCTAGCATCAGGGAAAGCCAGCTGCCTTTGAAGCCTGTATGACCTGTAACCAGCACTCTTTTTCCGCTGTA
>JAILDF010000100.1 GCA_024689585.1 Oribacterium sp. | reverse complement strand
TCACCATGAACGTTATGACGGAAGGGGCTATCCTGATGGTAAGTCAGGTGAAAATATCCCTCTTATCGCCAGGATCATATGTGTGGCAGATTCTTTTGATGCTATGAATACTGATCGTGTATATAGGAAAAAGTTGTCGAGGGAACAGATAGTAGATGAAATCGAAAAAAATAAAGGACTTCAATTTGATCCTGTAATAGCCGATATTATGTTAAGGCTTTTAAGGGATGGTGTTATCACCAGTGAATAAGGACAAAATATGTATGAAAAAATACATATAATTTCCACATTTATATGTACAGCTTTGGCAATGGTATGAATAACAATATATCATTAGTGTAACGGCCGCCCCAAAACGGAGGTGGCCATCTCATTAAACAGATAAAATCGGAGTGACAGGACTCGAACTTGCGACCTCTTGGTCCCTAACCAAGCGCTCTAACCAAACTGAGCTACACCCCGATATAGATATTAAATTAAAAAGTCGGGGTGACAGGATTCGAACCTGCGACCCCCTGGTCCCAAACCAGGTGCTCTAGCCAAACTGAGCCACACCCCGAGCTAAATGACCGCTCTTTTCAAGCGACTAGTGTATTCTACAAGAATAGAGAGCTGTTGTCAATAATTAATTTTGAGGGAAAATAAATAAATTTGAGCGGAAAAAGAAACAGTTCAGCCGGTGGACCAGGGGGACGGGGGTTATGGCCCATTTTGACAAAATGGACCACGAACCCCGTCCCCCTGGTCCACCGGTGGAAATTTAAAAGCATGGCGCCGTTAACGCCATGCTTTCTGATGTTATTACTTGATCTCGATGTATCTCGGAGCCTCGATCTGTTTAACTTCCTTCTTGGGAAGATCGATCTTGAGTATTCCGTCCTCGAACTTAGCTTCGATATCCTGCGGAGTGAAGTCATCGCCTACGTAGAAGCTTCTCTGCATTGAGCCGCTGTAGCGCTCGCGGCGGATAACCCTGCCCTCTTTGTCCTTTTCTTCTTTGTTGTCATTATGTACAGCGCTTATTTTCAGGTAGCCATCATTAAGCTCTAATTTAACGTCCTCTTTCTTGTAACCCGGAAGCTCGACAGCCATTTCATAAGCCTTGTCATTTTCCTTGATGTCGGTTTTCATCAGATGCGCCGGCTGGCTGTTATGTGCAGGTCTTGAATGCAGGTCACGATTGAAGTCACCGAAAAAGTCATCCATAAAGTTATCACCAAAAATACTAGGCATATACAACATATCAAATTCCTCCTTTATTTTCAGGTCCACGAAGATGTGTTCGAGATTTATGATCAGCTCAGAACCGGGTGCGGTCTGGGAAGATTGAAATCAGTTTCCTGTCTTTTTGAACCCCTCTTTTTGTTTACAACTATGTTATAGCCCTATTGTTAGCACTTGTCAACGGTGAGTGCTAACAATAATTATAAACTTTCTATAAACTTCTGAAAAAAGGTGATAAACCACATTGCGATGCAGTTTATCACCTTCTTTAAATCTGTTTTAATTAGTTTGTTTTATACGGAGCTCCGCAGCTTGGGCAGAAATTGCCGCCCTTGTTTTCGGTTCCGCAGTATGGACAGAATTTGGGGACTTTCAGGCCAAACTTTTGAGCTTCCTGAAGAAGGGCATTTCGCTCCTGCTCTGACTCCCGCATCATTCTCTCTGCTTCAGCCTTTGCGCGCTCCTGCTCTTCCGGAGTCAGCTTGTTGAAAGCTTCCTGTGCAGCCTTTTGTGCTTCTTCCATTTTCTTAACCTTTTCTTCCGGCGTGAGGGCTTCAAATGCTTTTAACTTAGCCAGTTCCGCTTCAAGCTCCTCCGGTGACTTGTTACCAAATAATCCCATAATTTCATCCTCCTGTTGGTTCAATAATTTGTCTTCGTTACTTTGTAAAAGACATTAATCTTTTTTGTCATATGGATTTAAAAACAAACTGCTCTTTAAAACGTCCCGGGATCATCTCATGGCAATTAATGTCATCAGAACAGCTACCATCGTTAACAGTATACCTATGGCGTAGACTGCTATTTCGACCATTCCCAGAATGAAGAATTTTTGGGCCTCAGCTACGCCCTCTTTTTTTGCCTTTGAAGCAGATAAGGTTCCTAAAACAGACATTATCATACAAGGCAATGTTGTAACGATCAGGCAAAGGGAACCTATAAAAATAAATGCTACCGCGGTTACATCGCTGCCGGTTTTAAAATAATCTATCAAAATTGCTCCCAGGATTATTGCGACGAGTACAAATATTCCCACCGGAATAAGTGTCAGTATCTTTGCCTTGCTGTAGTTCTGGTTATTCATTTTTATAATTACTCCCCATTTAGAATCTGTGATGCGAGTGTTAAAAGCTGATATAGAAACTCTTCGCACCAGATGTTCACACCTATATAATTATACCGAGGATTAACCATGAATGAAACACACATGAACTCTAAAAATTTAAAATGTTAAATGATTGCTGTAAAAATAATGGCTTTCTTATTGGAAGGTATCATCCCGGAGTTTATGCGTTGATATTCCAATCCCGGACTTCGAGAAGTGCCTTTGCAAGCTTTTCTGCGGAGCGTCTGAAAATGATCTCGCCCTTTTCTGCTGTGGCTCCACGGGGATCGCCTCCGATGCCGATGGGTTTTCCTTCGGAAGTCCTTAAGTCCTCTCCCATCCAGTTGATGGCTGCATCACCGGAGAAATTCAGGATTTTCTTACCCTTGTACCCACCGTCCTTGTAGCCGGTTTCCGAAAGCTCAAGCTTGACGGTTTCGGGATGGATCGCCATGATCATGGAGGTTTCCATCTCTCCGCCGTGGAAATCCCAATGGTTTTCAGGACTAATGGTGGCCTGAACCTGAGGATCCAGAAAAGCACCGGAGGCAAGGACAAAGGTGAAGATTCCGAAGTCATGACGGAGCTGTCTGGAAAGAACATCAGCCACCGGCCGGTTTCCTCCGTGACATATAAGGAAAACAAGCTTTTTAAAACCGTGGTTTTGTATGGATTCTGCAATGTCATAAAGCATGTGGTAGTAGGTATCCGGTTTAAAGGAAACGGAGCCCGAAAAAATCAGATGCTCTATGGAAAGCCCTACCGGGATCACAGGAAAAATCAGCATGGGAAAATCCGGATCTATCTTCTCAAGTTCTTCCTTTACATACTTTGGCATGGCTTCCGCTATCATGGAATCTGTGCCGAGAGGTGCCTGGGAACCGTGCTGCTCCAGGGCACCGAGAGGTATGAGGACTATGGTGTTGTCCTTGTCGATATCCTCCATTTCTTTTCTTGTTAAATCTCTGTAATTCTGAATCATGATGGTCTCCTGTTTGAAAGGGAAAAAAGTTACTGATTAAGATTCCGGGTCTCAAGGAAACTATGGCACCCGGTCTTCAAATATATAAAGAAAAGGCGAATGTCTCCGAACCGGAAACATTCGCCAACTGATGAGCAAATTATATGTAAAGCTGATATATAAATGTCTCCACAAAACCTAAGTTTATGCCTGAGCTGCGCTGTTCATGGAGCGAAACCCGGGAACAGCAGCCCTCACTCTGCTGAAGATTACATATGAAAGTGTGTAAACCAAAGTGAGCTTGATGAGGTTAAACGGAATTGTTGCAAGGATGATGAAGGTCGGAAGATTCTTGATCATAGGATTTACCGAAGATACCATAACGACAACATCGTCAACGCTTACGCCCATAGCTCCTGCGTACATAGGAAGTGTGATGAAAGCATTGCAGAAGCACATCCATGCTGTACGGATGAAAACATTGGCAATAAGTAAGATGGCGATGCTCTTGATGGACTTATCGGATCTCTTGTACATTAACCACATAGGAACAATGAAAATAAATGCTCCGAGAAGGTTTGAAACTTCACCTACATACATGCTGTTGGTTCCCACGGTGAAAAGCTTGATAAGGAGCTTTGAAACCTCAACGAAGAATGCGGAAAACGGTCCGAGAGTGAAAAGTGCGATAACGCTAGGCATATCACTGAAGTCTATCTTGTAGAACGGCGGGAAGAAGGGAATGCTGAACTCAAGTGACATGAGCACTCCCGCAAGAGCTGCAAGAAGTCCTGTGTAAACCAGTTTCTGAATGTTTGATCTGTTTGTCATAGTGTTGTCCTCCAAAATTATAAAAAATAGTTGAGGAAACAAGCTCTTTGAGATGGTTGAAATCCTTCGATAAGAACCGAAGGGGCTAAAGCCTTCTAACGAAAAAAATCCCAGTACCGTTAATTCGGGTACTGAGATAAATAGTCGTTACTTTCACGTTTTCTTCTCTCATCCAGACTATACTGTCGGTACCGGAATCACACCGGTTCATGCGCAAAGGCTCGCGGACTATACCGCCGGTAGGGAATCACACCCTGCCCCGAAGAACTTATTTCTTTTTCTGAATTTAGACTAGCATCAGAAGGCACGACTGTCAACAGGTGATTTAATAATTCCGTCGGGTGTATTAAGCGGTGATTTAATAATTCCACCGGTGGAATCCTCGCTGTAATCTGAAAGGTTAATGTACATTTTTTGTAAAAATATTGAAAAAATTATGGAAATCTTAATTTTTTGCTGTATAATAGGCGAAGAAATTATGTATCACTAAAAATGATAACAAAGAAAAAAAGAGGTATATTGAGATGAAAACTTCTAAGAAAATGTTGACTGTTGTTATGGCAGGCGTTATCGCAGCTTCTATGGCTGTACCTGCACTTGCATCATCATCACATGTGCGCAACCTTAATCCTTATTCAGGATCAGCTCTTGCTGCCAATGATGCTAACACAAAGCGTGAAGCTTTATGGAATGCTTTTGTAGAGGCAAATGGTGGAAAGGATGCAGTTTATGCAGCTCTTACAGCAGCAGACGGAATCAAGCTTGCTCCTAACACTCATACATCAAGAATTGCAAATTCCAAGGCAGCAGCAGATCAGGCTAACGCAACTATGGAGCTTGCAAAAGAGGAGTTAGCAGGTAACGCAGTTGTAGTAGCACCTGTTCTTTCTTCAGCTGATGCAGCAGCTCTTGCTAATGCAGCTTACGAAGCAACTCACTAATCTGAATACAAAACTGATTTAAAAATAGAGCCCATATCAATGATTGTACAGAGGTCATTGATATGGGTTCTTTGTTTTCATGGAAATTTCTCCGGGAACTGTTCTCATCGAAGAAAACCGTCCCCGGTGGATTTATGTAAGGCAGGATTATCCCCATACCTGTTTTGATTGAAAAACGTAGAATAAATGTAACATTTTGCAAGGAGCTTTTGGATTATAATGAATTTAGGGATTGGTGCACGAATCTGGCTTACCATAAACTTAGTGCCCGGTCATTTGAGCTTTGATAATGGCCTGTATCCCGAAAGTAAGGGGTTAGAGTTATGAATAAAATATGGAACAGGGTTCTGGCATCAGCGATGATGTGCGGGGTTATGACATTGAGCCCGGCAACACCGGCGTTGGCTGACAATGTGGTGACGGTTTCATCATTGCCCTCTTCTGCATCTCAATATACAACATCAAACAATCAGAATAAATCTTCTGTAACCACCGCTGTTGAGCCCGGGGATGAAGTTAACTTAAATAAGGCTGCAACACCGATCATTTCTGCGGCTGTTAATGTTCAGACCGCGAATACTGTTACAGCACAAAGCGTATCGACAGTTTCAACATCTGAGTCCGGAAAGGTTACAATACCGGTTATCAATGCGGCTGACACGATTGAAGCGTCAAATGCAAAAAAAGCGGCTGCGAGTGAACAGAAAACGGCATCTGCTTCAACAGAAAAAATCGGAATTATAGATACCACTTTGGAAAATCTAAGTTTGAGTGCTCAGGCTATAGCAGCTACTGAAGAAGGCTTTTGCGTTATCCTGTCATCTTCACCGACGGGACTTTTAACAGACATGAAAAAGTGAAATTTTAAAGAAGCTCCGGGGATCACTATAGCAAGTGGTTTCCGGAGCTTTCGGTATTACCTGCGATTTTGATTGCGTGAGCCACACGGCTTTAAGCGGTTCAGGAGAATCCGTAAAACTTATTTCTAAGGCTGCCCGCGACTTTAATCGTGGATTGTGGTTATATATAATGTGTATCCGTCAGATACACTGTTTTCAAATGTGTCTGACGAGCCGGTTTCAGATAAATGATATTTTGAGCCGTACTCTTCGTCTGTCCAGATCAGGACATCATCCTTTGCTTCGGGTTCGCCGAATAGATTTTTTAAAATCTGTGTCAGTTCCTCTTTTGATCGGGAAAGGTCCTTTGTATTTACGGTGATCCTTTTGAGGCCTTCGTCATTAATATGGAAGAAAACCTCTGAAGGTGAATCAAAAGTAAGAAGGTAAAGTTTTCCGCCGTAGATATCTGTACCGTCCTGAGCTTTCATTCCGGTTTCTGACAGCTTTACTCCCAGTTCCTTCGATATTTTCATCACGGATACAGACTTCGGGTATGCTTTCTTTACGAAAGAGCCGGAACCGATTTTGTTCTTATCCATAGATCTGATGGAAGTTGTAAAAGCTGTACTGTTTTTTGAACAGGCATTTGAAAGTATATTTCCTATTATGGCGGCTGTGTCGGAAAGCTGTTCTGCATCCGGTACGTTAGCAGATTTCTTTGTGCCGCTCTCTTCCGGTAAATTCCGGATCAGTAAAACCGACGGGATATCATTTACATGGTAAACAACATATTCTGTTTCTGTGGATCTTTTTAGTTCGGTCTTCTGCCCTGTCATTTTTCTGATGGAATTTATCAAGGCTTCGGAAAGGGGTGTTGCTTTACCGTTAACTGTGGCTGCTTCGAACCCCTGGTATTCGCCGGATTTCCTAAGGTCAATGCTTAATTCAAAAAGTATACGGTTCTTTTCGTCGGAAGAAAGGCTGGATAAATACTCTTCTGCCGCATTCTGTCCCTGATGAATGTCACGGGATATGAGAAAACGGACTTCTGCTGATGTGTCCATGGCGGACAGCCTTTTTGCTGCCGACTCAAGGATTGCAATTTTTGATGTGTCAAAAAAAACAGCATCAGCATCGGAAGAATCGAGATATGCGGAGATCAGAATGATGTCTGCTCCATCGGAATCCGATGATACAGCTTTTACAGCACTGAGCATTTGAACCCCGTTTTCGGAATCACTGCTTAAACTTCCGTTTAGGATATCAGTGCGATATCCGGCTGCCGATAACCTTTCTGCCAATGCCTCCAACTGCAGTTCTTCAAGCTGCTCATCATAAGAGACGGAAGAATCATTAATGAGGCCGGTGGCATTAACTGAAGTCTTTATAAGCTTCAGATAATCGGATCCGTCAACTCTGACTCTCTGGTAAATAAGCCTGGGAGCCAGTAAAACCACAGCCAGAAGGAAGGTTTTTATTCCGTGTATCAGTGCCTTTTTTTCTTTGTAGATAGCGCCATGGACAAACTGCATGGCGCTGTATACCATGACCAGAACTCCCGTAACATATACGAGGAGAAAAGGAATATCTACAGGGTCTTTTAACAAATTGGAAAGGTTCATGGTATCACTTGTGCATCTGCTTTAAGGTTTCAACCATTTCCACGTCATCCTCCAGAACCTTGAAGTTGGTAGTCACAGGGTCCTGTCCCGGTTTTGTGATGGTTAATTCTATAACCGAACCTACGGGAATGCTGTTTGAGAAGGTGTGCTGCATAAATGCCACTACCTTTGGGTGATTGCCCTGGAATTTCTTCATTATGCCTGCAATCTTCATCATTTCTGCGGGATTTATCATTTGTGTTACCTCCTAAATCTTTTTAATTATATTTGCTTTTATCTTCTCTTTCCAGTGTAAACCAGAAATCCACTCCGGTCCTGGTGTTCTTTGCTCCGCATTTCTGGTGGTGGGCATCAACTATAGCTTTGACGATACTTAGTCCAAGCCCGCTTCCGCCGTAGCTTCTGGTATGTGCCTTATCCACCTTGAAAAACTTCTCCCAGATCTTTGCCAGATCTTCTTCGGGTATCGGATTTCCTGTATTTGATACATGAATGGATAAGGTTCCGTCCCGTTCTTTCTCTGAGAAGATGCTTATATTATTGGGCTCCTTCAGATGGTGTAATGCATTGTTCAGATAGTTCGTTATGATCTGCTCCACCTTGAATTCGTCCGCCCATACCATGGTGCCGTCGGGAATGTCTACTTCAACGTGGGCCGAAGCCTGCTTTATAAGAATCTCTGACTTGGTAATGACACCGTTTACAACCTTTGAGATATCAAAAAGTGCAAAGTCGGGAAGATCCTTACCCTGTTCGATCGAGCTGAGACTCATAAGCTCATGAACCAAAGTATTCATCCTTTTTGCTTCATCCACTATGACTCCGCAATAGTAGCTTCTGGTTTCGGGATCCTCCGCCAGCCCTTCATTCAGCCCCTCCGCATAGCCCTGGATAAGAGCTATAGGGGTTTTAAGCTCGTGGGAGACATTGGCAACAAATTCTTGCTGACGCTCGGCATACTTTATCTTGTTTTCTACGTCGGACTGGAGTTCATTATTGGCGGTTTTCAGCTCCGCGATGGTTTTCTGAAGACTTTCGGAAAGGGTGTTCATGGAGTTTCCCAGAACGCCTATCTCATCCTGGGACGTACCTTCATACCTTGCGCTGTAATCCTGAGCGGAAATCTTTTCACTGAGCCGGGCCAGCTGATTTATGGGTTTGGTGATCTCGCGGCTCATGAAATAAACTATGACAGAGCCAAAGATCATGGCTATCATACCGATAAAAAGCAGGAAGCGGTTAAAAAAACCCACGGATTCCTTTAAACTTGAAACCGGCATGGACATGATGAAGCAGGTGGTATTATCGGAAAAATACCCCCAGCTTTCAAGGTAAGTGTTCTTTGACAGGTTATCAACATTTCTTTCGATTGAATAGTTGTCGAATTTTCTGACCACTTCAGCCGTAATGCCGGATCTGTTTCCGAGAATGTACTGATTAAGCTTCCGAAGCTGAAAATTAAGGTCTCCAAAAGTGGAAAATATCCGGTCGGTTTTTGTGTCCATGATGATGACATTGACATTATAGGTCTCGGACAGTTCTTTAAGATATCTGGTGGCAGTCGTTTCGGTTTCGGGATCGGAACTATCGTAATTTGCCGGAAAAAGTTTAGAGGCGATGCTGTCATCAGCAGTGCTGTTCAGCATGTTGTCCAGATTTTCGTAGGCAGTTTCGAGAGTTGTGATCTTCTCTTTGGTATAAAGCCTTTCCAGAAGGAAGGTATTGGTCAAAAGAATGGCAGCCAGTATGGCGGCGATAATGCAGATGAAAATGCAGGTATACCGCCATTTAATGCTTTTTTTCAGGATAGAGTTTTTATTCATCTAAATCTCCATTCCGGGTTTTTCTCTGATTTTCTGCCGGATATAGTGAATCTTTTATGGATATTTCATGGCTAAGATTCGGTTATCCGCTTGAAAACGAGACGATATTAAAAGCGGGTTCAGAATCATTATGCCTCAAACTTGTAGCCCATGCCCCATACGGTCTTAATGTAGTCGCCCTTATCTCCCATCTTTGCACGGAGCTTCTTTACATGGGTATCGATGGTTCTGGCATCTCCGAAATAATCATAGTTCCAGACGTTATTAAGGATCTTTTCTCTGGAGAGAGCTATGCCTTTGTTTTCTATGAAATAAACCAGGAGTTCATATTCCTTGAAGCTAAGCTCAACTTCCTTGCCGTCTATCTTTACGGAATGGGCGGATTTGTCAATGATTATGCCGCCTATATCTATCACATCGTCCTGATTCATGCCGGATCTTCGCAGTATGGCTTCGACTCTCGCCACAAGTATCTTTGGTGAGAAGGGTTTCGAGATGTATTCATCCGCACCGTATTCAAAGCCTTTAAGCTCATCCGACTCTTCAGAACGGGCCGTAAGCATTATCACAGGAACCTTGCTGTGTTCTCTCACTGTTTTAAGTACATCCCAGCCGTTCATTTTCGGCATCATAACGTCAAGGATAATAAGTGCTATATCCTTTATGGAGAAAAATTTATCGATGGCTTCCTCCCCATCAGCGGCTTCGATTACTTCAAAATCCTTTATTTTGAGAAAGTCCGAAAGCAGCTTTCTCATTCTGTCTTCATCATCTACAACAAGTATTTTTAAACGATCCATAGCTAGTCCTCCCCAAAATCAGTTTTTCCTTTATATCTATCATGCTGATGTCCATCTGATGTGTTAGACCTAAAAATCAGGCTTATCAGGATGTGTATTTTTCAAACAGATGTCCATCTGATGTGTTAGACCTAAAATCAGGCTTGGTGATTAAAAAAATTCAGAAACCTGATTTAAGGTACAGAACACATAATGTTGTATAGTACTTAATTTTATTTCATTGCTTCCAGCAGAAATCTGCTTGGACTGCAGTTTTTACTATATCTTTGATCTGTGAAATAAATGTGAAGCTCTTTTCTCGCTCTGGTGATGGCTACATAAAAACCGCGGCGCTCCTCCTCGATATCTTCTTTTGAAACTGCCTTTCGGTAGGGGACAATTGTCTCATTTATATCCACAAGATGAACGATGTCAAACTCCAGTCCTTTGCTGCCGTGGAAGGTCATGAGATGGATGCCCTTGTCGGATCCGTCCTGCTTTTTCGCAAGCTCTTCCCCGTACTTTTCAACGAAATCAAGCCATTCTTTTTTGTCGGAAATGTGCCGGGATGAAGTTTCTATCTCATCCATTATAGCATTTACGTTTTCGGGATTAATATGATTCTCTCTTGCATTATCCTCTATAAACCGGTCATAACCGATCTTTTTCCGGATATAGATAATGGCCGCTACCGTAGGGAGTCTCCTTACAGCCGTAAGATCTCTCATGAGCAGGTCAATCTTATAGAGCATTTCGGAGGATGAAGAGTAATACCGCTTCAGCTTGTCAAAGCTCATGTCCCGGTGGTCAAGGGCCTTTCTCGAGATATAGCGGAGCGGCTTATTCATTATCCTGAGAAAATCTGCCCGGGAGCCCATATTCAGGGACAGTTTTATATAGGAGATAATGTCCCGGGCGGTGCTGCTGTCGTAGATATTTTTAACCTTGTTTTTTAATGTATAGGGAATCTGAAGCTTGGAAAGCTCGATCAATAGCGGATGCACCAGAAGCTCTGTTCTGAAAAGAACTGCAATTTCTTCAGGCGGAACTCCGGTTCCAAGCTCCTTTTTAATATTTTCAAGTACCTGCAGGTATTCGTTAAGCGGGTCTTTTGTCCTGTAGCATAATGTTACTCCTCCGGGTCCGTTCACCGCCCGTATATCTTTTGAAAAGCGCTGTTTATTGTGGCTGATGACTTTCTTCGCAAAATTTACGATTTCCTGCCTTGAACGGTAATTGTTTGAGAGAAAGATCTGTTTTGCGTCGGGATATTCCTTACCGAAGCCCAGCATGATGGAGGGTTCGGCACCTCTGAAGCGATAGATGGACTGGTCATCGTCTCCCACTATGAAAAGGTTATTTTCGGGAGCCGCCAGCATTTTAACTATCTCATATTGTACGGGGCTGATGTCCTGAAACTCGTCAACGAGAATGAAGCGGTATTTTTTCTGCCATTTTCTGAGTTCCCCGGGTTCCCT
>JAILDF010000039.1 GCA_024689585.1 Oribacterium sp. | reverse complement strand
TTTTATCAGGGGATCCGAACCAGTCTTCAAGGTATAGATCGATTTTTCTTTTCAGATAAGCCATGTTTTATCCTCCGGAAACATTTATATAAATATTTTATCACAGTTTCAAAGAAAAATACAAAAATTCGAGCCATTCAAAACCTTGATACCGCAAAAATTTGAGCCATTTAGTAATAAATCCCGACAAAATTCGAGCCATTCCGCTTCCGCTTTTAGCATCAAGCTGTAGCAGTCAAGCATCACTCACTATTAAAAAAGCTGCTGATACAAAACGTCTGTATCAGCAGCTTTTTTGCGTCCTATCTCCTTAACAGGAACATATCATTTCATCCCGCTTTGAAAGAAGACCTTTACTTGTAAAAAAATCACAGCACCATCGCCACTACGAAATTATAAGCAGCACATACCAGTACACTTACCGGAACCGCAACCATAAGAAGTCTATTGAACAGAGTATTTCTGTCCTCTTCCTTTGGTGTTGATCCAAGTATGAGTGATCCGCCTGATGAGAACGGGCTGATGGCACTTGACTGGGCACCGAGTACTGTACATGCGAAGAGTACAGGAGCAGACAATCCTGTAGATGCTGCAAGTGCCGGGATAAGAGGGAACAGTGCCGGCGCAACAACACCCGTTGTTGAACTGAAGAAGCTCATGATAGCAGCAATAATTGAGAATGCCACAGGGATAAGAGGCTTCGGAACATTTGAACCTACCCAGAGGCTTAGCATCTCGATAGTGCCTGCCTTAACTGCAACTGCAATAAGCATTCCGGCTCCGGCGATCATGATGATAGTATTCCATGGAATTCTTGCGATGGCATCCTTCTGAGGAGCAAGCTTCAGGAGTAATGCAATAACCGCGAAAATGATTGCAACCAAACCTACGTCGACTTTTCCGGCAATGTAGCTTATTGTTTCATTTCCGGGCATAAGTATCTTAAGAAGCGGGAAGATGAGTACAACAACCATCATTGCGATCATAAGTGTAAGTGTTGTGCTCTGCTCTTTTGTAAATGCTTCAGGCTTGTTGAATACAACTCCCTTACCGATGTTCTTGTTTTCCTTTGTTCC
Organism: Oribacterium sp.; assembly: GCA_024689585.1. Lineage (GTDB taxonomy): Bacteria > Bacillota > Clostridia > Lachnospirales > Lachnospiraceae > Oribacterium. The sequence continues at coordinate 1,831 of JAILDF010000039.1, read as the reverse complement.
GTATCTGAAAATAGCAACAAGGATAAGTGAAAAGATCATGGAGAAGAAGAAAATCTGCATTTCCATTCCGAAACTGTCAACAGCATCAAGCTCGGGACTTGCTTCATAAGCAGTATCCGCAAGACCTCTGAAAACGACACCCAGGTTTGATGTTGGGAAGTTTCCACCGCAAAGAGCACCGCAGTTAATGGCTACAGCGCCGGTAACCTTATCCATTCTTGACTCATCACAGATAACAAGAGTTATTGGTGCAAGGAAGGCAAGAACAGTAAAATATGTAGCTCCCATTACTGAGAGAATTACAGCTACTGCAAAGAGTGCAAAGGGAAGCATTCCCGGAAATTTGCGACACGCATAGAGCAGTGAACCGGACATCTTCTCCAGTGTTCCGTTGATGGCGGCAACATTATAAAATAGAGATACCGAAAGAATCACAAACATGGTATTTGTAGGCCAGAAAGCTATAACCTCCTTAGGCTTTAACCCCATGATGAAACAACCTATGATATAGGCAAAAACGATACAGAAAAGACCTGTATTAATCTTGGTTTTATATCCAAGGTAGATTGCCACAGCGATCGCCAGTATGATGACTGAACTTAACATTTTTATCCTCCTGATTACTCAACTTAAATCTCATTCTTCAATTCCTAGAAGTCTGTACGGAATAGTCTTAGTCATATGATAAACATGTTCGATTGGTATTCCGTACTCCACAAGATAATGCATATACTCATACATCTCTGTTTCCCAGTCCGGATTCTCAACCTGACCTCCATCTGTGTCTACCATAACGTGTTCATATCCGACTTCCTTGATGAGTTCTGCATTCTCCTTCAGATTCAGATGATAAGGCTGTCCCTTACCCATGTTCTGAGCATAACAGCGTTCAAGGATAACATCATAATCCTTAACAAGCCTTATCTGATCCTCTATAGAATAATCGCATACCCACCACTCAGGATGAGTGATGATGATTTTCTTTACTCCTGCATCCCTTGCGGCTTCCACTACTGTGAATGCCTCCTCCGGTGATACATGTGCAGTTCCGAGAGCAACATCATAATCCTTTACGAGTTTGAATACGTCGATCAACTCCGGTATGACTTTTCCATCCCTAACCAGTTCGATTCCGTCAGCAGGATTCTGCCCCATTTTTTCAAGGTGACGTTTTGCTGACTGTGTCGGAAGCCATATTTCCTTGGCTCCGAGTTTCAGTCCCTTCTCAACCGCCTCGGGATTAACGCCACCGATAACTTTATTCATTACAACACCACCATACATGGTGAAACTGGTATTCTCTCCGTAAACCCGCTTTACATACTCATTTGCAATGGCAGCGCGGTTCACCGTAAATCCGAGATGTGATTTGATCACTATCGCTCTGGCTCCGACTCTTACAGCCGCATCAGCGAGCTCAAGATCATTATAAGCACGGGTTCTCAGATCCGGATTTGTGTGTACATGCATATCACATATACCTTTAAGCGATACTCTGCTCATATTTCCTCCTTACATGCTCCCTTAAGTGTTCCGGGTGCCAATGTTTACACCCGTTCAAGATGTACATCTGTTGATTCATGAAATATCAATAATATTTCGGCCGGATGGTATTTCATAAATCTTTAACGTGAGTATAATTAATAACAGCATATCGCAGAATACGATATTTAATTATATATCGTATCGATTTTTCCGATATGTGACAGTATTTTAACGATTCTTAAATTAAATACTAATTGTTTTGAATTTAATTAGCGGAAAATATGGTGAAAAAGACTTTTCATCACTATTTGAGCCACGACCCTGCGGCGGAATGGAGATTGCTATG
>JAILDF010000020.1 GCA_024689585.1 Oribacterium sp. | reverse complement strand
TACCTCTCTGCTGGAGAAAAGCCGCCTGCTTTATGAGCTTTGGATGCTGTACTCGGCTGTAAATGACAATGTGAAGATAAACATGGTCTCCATCGATACCGAGCATCACATACCGGCCCAGACTGATCTCATAGAAAGCGTTAACAGCGGAGTTCCCTGGATGAAAGAATGGGATTTTATAAAAATATGTGATGTGCCATTTGGATTTGCAGCGCCGGAACGGCATCCCATTTCGAAAAAGGATATGGTCTCTTCGGCGGAACTTTCCGGAGAAACGGTTGTATGCTTTAGGGATGAAGGAGCTACAACCATTGCAGAAATGTTTGAATGCATGAAGACTCAGGGTATAAATTTGGATATCCATGATTATCCCAGTGAGGTAATTCTTTGGGGCGGTGGCTTCAAAGATCAGCTCCTGCTGGTTCCCATGTGCTGGAATGACATACTGCCCGGCATGAAGGTGATTCCCTGTGATTGGAATTATTCTCTTCCCTACGGCATATTTTACAGGAAGAATGCTTCCCATACAGTTCGTAAATTCCTTAATTTCGTACGAAAAACCTATAATGAAGGCAACGAACAGGGCATCGTACCGGTGCTGATGTACTGAAGCTGCACCGGAATTCCACCGGAGACGGTTCTCGCCGGCGAGAACCGTCTCCGGTGGAATTATACGATTACCGCAAAGAAAAACAGACCCATGAAGCCTATGACAGCCTTAATGCGAAGCTGTCAAAATCAGGTCACAAGTCCGACATGAAAAAAATTCTTAAAAAATTTACACAGACTCTCAAAAGAATCGCAAAAATACGTGTTTTTTTGACAGCAGATAACGGGAGTCGAACCCGCCTCCTCGGCTTGGGAAGCCGATGTACTACCGATGTACTATATCTGCGTTCATACTCTCATAATTTTACTCTTATTTTTTTTTAAGTCAACCTGTAAGAGCTGTAGAGTTTAATGCGGGTCGCTTCGTCAGTAACAGTTCAGCCGGTGGTTCACAGGGATCATCGGCTGAACCTTTATGATATGGTCTTCCGTCAGTAATTTGTAATTGAAGTTCAAATGATTTTATAAACCGATTTTGTTCTTTTGTGCTACAATATTTCTTGCAAATCAATAAAATAAACGAGGTCTTTTATGATACGAATTAAAAAATTCGCGGCTATGACACTTGGTACCCTGGTTGTTTCGGGTGTCTGTGCCTTTGGTTCAATGGCTGCCGCCACAGGAATTTCTGCAGTGGATTTCGGAAGCTACAGTTCTTTTGCTCCTTCCGCAGCAGGCACGGTGCCTGCAGCAGATGCGATGCAGACAACAGATGCGATGTCCGCAACAGCTGCGATGCAGACAGAAGCTGCAATGCCTACAGCAGATGCCGTGCAGACAGAAGCTTCGATGCCGGCGTCAGGCATTAGCACCCCGGGTTTTTCTGCTGATGATGCTCTGGATCAGCTGTTCCGGAATTCAGTAATTGTTGGCAACTCCATCGGAAACGGCTTTGCCCTTTACACCAAGAAGCATACTGACGATCCGGTACTCAAAAACTTCCAGTCACTTACTGCCAACGGTTTTTACATCGAAGGTGCTTTTGAGGATATCAGCTCCACAAGCCGTCACCCCTTCTATATGGGTCAGCAGCGCTACGTTTGGGATGCTATCCAGCTTATGGGCGCGAAGCATGTATTCCTTTCCTTCGGAACAACCGAGGTGCAGTACCCATCTGTTCTTGAGGATTATCAGAGGCTTATCAATCAGATCAAGGCAGTTAATCCTGATGTTGACATCACTGTGATCAGCGCCACCTACATTTATCCCGGCAAGTATTACGGTACCATGACCAGTGCCAATGTTAAGAAATTCAACACTGCCATGGAGCAGATCTGTGCCGCAAATGGCTGGGGCTTCATCAATGTTGCCGACCTTCTGGCAGACGCAAACGGAGATTTGAATCCGATTTACAGCTCTGACGAGTATATCCACCAGAACGATCTGGCCTATGACATTTGGACAAACTCCCTTAAGGAGTACGGACTCAGAAAGCTTGGACTTGCATAATAGGAAATAATGTACTATACCAAATATACTTGAGGGATTTTAATGTTCCTTCCTGGAGTAGTACAGGTTTCATAAATATGACTATATAGGGAATGGATTTCCCGATAACAAGGAGTAGAGAGTATGAAAAAGTTATTAAAGAAGGCAGCAATCATCGCACTTGCTTCATCCATGATCTTTTCATCCGGTATCATTTCAATGGCAGAAGAGACTGCCGCAGCTCAGGAAACAGCGGCTACAGATCTTTCCCAGGATCCGGTTGTTAATGCTCAGGAGGATCAGCGTGTAGTTGATTTCTACAAGGATTCCATTGTACTTGGAGATTCCGTGGCAAACGGTTTCGAGAGATATGCAATTCAGAGAAAGGCTAACCCGATTCTTGCAAATCTTCAGTTCATGACACAGCCGAGATACAGCATTCATGATGAGCTTCAGGCTATCGGAACAGAAGGCGTTAACCACTTCTGGTATGGCGGAGCTCAGCATTATGCTTATGAAATGGTTGGACTTCTTGGTGCAAAGCATGTTTATCTTTCTCTTGGTCTCAATGATATCAAGGCTCGTCCGAGCGAGGTTTTCGAGCAGTACAAGACTTACATTGGTCAGATCAAGGCTGCAAATCCGGACGCAGACATTACCATCATAAGCACAACTTACATTCATCCGGATGCTCAGACTTCACTTGCCGGCATCAAGAGCTGGGCGTTTGATAATGCTACAGTACGTAAGCTTAATGATTCCATGCAGGCTTATGCTGCAGAGAATGGCTATGGCTACATTGATATAGCTAACCGTCTCGCGGACGCTAACGGAAATCTGAATCCGGCTTACTGCACAGATAAGTACATTCACCAGAATGCAGAGGCTTATGCTATCTGGGTTCAGTGTCTCCGTGAGTATGCGGCAGCACAGAACTATGTGCATGCCAATGATGCAGCAGCCACTGCCGTGGCCGAGACAGCTGCAGCTGAGACAGCCGCAGCAGATGCTGCTGTGGAAGTCATTCCTGTTGTTCAGGTACTGGCTTGATGATTCCGGATATTTATTGAAATGGTACAGAAAATGCAAGGGACGTGTGACGGCCCTTGCATTTTTTTTACGTATTGATTACTTGACAGACTTTTTCTTGGGGTTTTTTTTACTTTTGGAATTATTCTTGCTTGCGGAATTATTTGTAGTTTTAATCTTGTCCACAGCTTTCTTTTTTTCTGAGCTTTTCTTTACCGGCAACGGCTTTTTTCTGACTGAATATCCGAAGCTGCCCAGCTTTTCTCCGAGGGACATATAGTCGCCGTGGGAATAGGCTACGAGGCCTACCCGGTCCATGTGAAAAGCGCCTTTTTCGTCGATGAACTGTTCGTCAACACGGACGGCAACTACTTCGGCGAGGAACATGTCGTGACTTCCCAGGGGGAGAACC
>JAILDF010000015.1 GCA_024689585.1 Oribacterium sp. | reverse complement strand
AGTGGGAGTAAGACCCCCATGCGAAAGTATGAGTGTTAGGTTAAGAAAAATCAAGGATGTATGTATTATGCTCAAATGGAGAGAATTGTTCCGTTCTCATATTCTTGAAAGGGGCTGGGATTACGCCAAAGAAGGTAATGTCAACACATTGGTGTCTGACCCCAATGTGGAGAATAAGTTCTGAACATTGTGTTTCCTATTATCATGAGAGGTGCGAAGTATGGCAAAATATGTATATCCGGCAATATTTACAAAGGAGGAAAACGGTCTATATTCAGTGGAGTTCCCGGATATTAAGGGATGCGCTTAAATCTCAATTAAATGTAGAATGAGTAACTAAACTCGAAAAAGCAATCAGTAAAAACAGACAGCAATACGAAAAGATGACAGCAGAGATACGTAATTTTTGAAAAATCTAATACATTTTTATATTCCAAAATGTTGATATACAATCATTATAGCTTTCCAAAATGTTGATTAGAATATATAATTGTATCATCTATTTATGATGGAGTATGAATCATGTTAAGAAGAAAGATTTTTACACAGCTTAGATCATGGGCAGAAAATAAAGAAAAAAAATGCCTTGTACTCCAGGGCGCCAGGCAAACCGGAAAAACTTATGCCGTAGAACGGTTTGCAGAGTCACATTACGGAGAAATCGTTGAAATCAATTTCAAAGAAACGCCGTCTGCGTCAGATATATTTTCCGGAGACCTTACAGTGGATAATATGGTCATGGCCTTGCGTTTCCGGTTCCCGGATAAAAAAATAGATCCGGAAAAGACCCTGATCTTCCTTGATGAGATACAGGAGTGCCAGGAAGCCATCACTTCCTTAAAATTCTGGGCTACAGATAACAGATATGATGTGATCGCATCCGGTTCCCTTTTAGGGATCGATTATAAAAGGGCATCTTCCTATCCGGTAGGATATGTTGATTATCTCAACATGTACGGCCTGGATTTTGAGGAATTCCTTTGGGGTATCGGTATCTCTGACGATATGATAAAAACGCTCCGGGGATATATTGATTCAAAGAAACCGGTTCCTGATCCGATCCATAAAAAAATGATGGAATATTACAGACTCTATATTGCAACCGGAGGAATGCCGGAGGCGGTCCAGAAATATTTTGACACCAGGGATTTCAGAGATGTAGACCGTGTTCAGAGAAACCTGCTCCAGGGCTATCAGTATGATATCGCCCATTATGCGACGGCGGAAGAAAAGGTCAAGGCCGAGAAATGCTATCTGACTCTGTCAAAACAGCTGCTTGATAAAGAAAACCACAAATTCCAGTACAAAGAGATCGAGCATGGAGCCAGGGCACAAAAATATTATTCGAGTATCGAATGGCTGCTCAGGGCTGATATCATCCACTTATGCAGGATCGTGACTGATGTGAGATATGATCTTGCCGATTATGCCCGGGATGATTTCTTCAGGGCATATACAACGGATCTGTCCCTGCTCATTGCCATGAAGGATTTCTCGCTGAAACAGCATATCGTAGAGAATACCCTTGACGGGAATACGAAGGGCGGGATATATGAGTGTGCCATAGCTGATGCGCTGCACAAAAAGGGATACCCTTTATACTTCTACAAAAATGAAACCACTAAGAAGGAACTGGATTTCATCATCCAGGTCGATGGGAAGGTTGTGCCCATAGAGGTGAAGAGCGGAAAAGAAAGGGCAACCTCACTGATATCAGCAATGAAGAAGAACCGGAACATATCCTATGCATATAAATTTATTGATGGGAATATCGGTGTAAGCGAAGACGGGATCATCACCCTGCCGCTCTATATGGCTACATTCATATGATGAAAAGATGTCTGTTTTTTCGAGGACACATCGATTCAACATCGATTCAAAGGCACAGGGGTTTCGTTAAAATTGGGCTTTAGCGAAATGATTCAAAACAGGCTTCGATGGATGCCGAGAGATATATCGGTAAGGATATAGTTTTTTTCAGGACAGAGAGTGGGAACTTTTGATCATGAGTTTTTGAGGAAATTGAGTTTTCGGAAAGGAGATGTGACTATGTCTGAAAACAACATTGTAACTGATGGCAATGAACCTGGAAGAAAAGCTGAGATGAATACCAAGGCAATGTACAGGCTTTCTTATGGTCTTTTTGTATGTACTGTGAAGAATGACAAAAAGACCAATGGCTGTATCATCAATACTGCGATTCAGGTGGCATCTTCGCCTAACCGGATTTCGATTGCGGTAAACAAGGCAAATTACACCCATGACATGCTGAAAGAAACAGGTCGCTGCAATGTTTCTGTCATAAGTACAGAAGCGGAGTTCGAGCTT
>JAILDF010000278.1 GCA_024689585.1 Oribacterium sp. | reverse complement strand
AAAGCTGGAGCACCGTGCCGGACAGGATGCCACCGGTAAAGTGGGAGACGGTGTAGGAATACTTCTCCAGATAAGCCATGATTTCTTTAAAAAAGCAGCAAAAGCAGCCGGAATAACACTTAGAGATGAAAGAGATTACGGCGTTGGAATGTTCTTTTTCCCTGAGAATGAAAAGAAGAGAACCTTCGCAAAAAGGATGTTTGAAGTCATCGCAAAAAAGAACGGGCTCACTGTCCTTGGCTGGAGACCGGTTCCCTCGCATCCCGAGATTCTGGGAAAGATAGCATTGGACTGCATGCCCTGTATAGAGCAGTGCTTCATTGAAAGACCTGAGGGAGTGGAGAGAGGCATTGATTTTGACAGAAGATTATATGTTCAGAGACGTGAGTTCGAGCAGTCCTCTGAGGACACCTATATCTGTTCTCTGAGCTCCAGAACCATCGTATATAAGGGAATGTTTCTCGTGGGACAGCTTCGTGCTTTCTATGATGACCTGAGGGATCCTGATTACAAGACTGCCATAGCCATCGTTCACTCCAGATTCTCAACAAATACAACTCCAAGCTGGGATCGTGCCCACCCCTACCGCATGCTTGCCCATAACGGAGAGATCAATACCATCAAGGGAAACATTGACAGGATGCTGGCCCGTGAAGAAACCATGCAGAGTCCATTCCTTGACAAGGAGGTTGAGAAGATATTCCCGGTGGTGGAGCGAAACGGTTCCGATTCCTCCATGCTGGACAATACTTTGGAATTCATGTATATGAACGGCATGGGACTGCCCCTGGCCATGACTGTGACCATTCCGGAGCCCTGGAAGCACAACCGCTTCATGGATCAGGAGAAGAGGGATTTCTATCATTACTATGCAACGATGATGGAGCCTTGGGATGGTCCCGCAGCCATCATCTTTTCTGACGGTGACGTGGTGGGAGCAACTCTGGACCGAAACGGACTGAGACCCTCCAGATACTACATTACCGACGATAACAGACTGATACTTGCCTCTGAAGTCGGAGTTCTTGACATTGACTCAAAACATATCGTAGAAAAGTCACGACTCCAACCGGGACGTATGCTCCTTGTGGATACACTTCAGAAAAGGATTGTATCGGATTCCGAGATAAAGAAGCATTATGCCGAGGCAAATCCTTACGGAGAGTGGCTTGACAGAAATCTTCTTCATCTTGAGGATATCAAAATCCCTAACCACAAGGTGGAAACCCATGACAGGGAGCAGAGAGACAAGCTTTACAAGGCTTTTGGCTACACCCATGAGGATGTGAAGTCCATAATCCTCCCAATGGCACAGAATGGTGTGGAGGATACTGCTTCCATGGGACATGACACGCCACTTGCGGTGCTTGACAATAAGCATCAGCTTCTGTTCAGGTACTTTAAGCAGCTTTTTGCCCAGGTTACAAATCCGCCCATCGATTCACTACGCGAAAAGGTAGTTACGGATACAACTGTGTACCTTGGATCTGACGGAAACCTCCTGCAGGAAAAGGCGGAGAACTGTCGGGTTCTGGAAATAACAAATCCGATCCTTACGGGAGTAGAGCTTTTGAAGATAAAAGAGCTTTCTGCACCGGGCTTCAGATCAGCAGTTGTATCACTGCTTTATTATCAGAATACTTCTTTGGAAAGAGCACTCCAGCAGCTTAATATCACCGTGGACCGTGCCTACCAGAGAGGCTACAACATTATCATCCTGAGTGACAGGGGAGTAGATGAAAACCACGTTGCAATCCCGTCCCTTCTGGCTGTAAGCTCCGTTGAACAGCATCTGGTCCTTACCAAGAAGAGGACTGCGGTTTCCCTTATCCTGGAGTCCGCAGAGCCGAGAGACGTTCATCAGTTTGCGGCAATCCTTGGCTTTGGTGCCCGTGCCATTAACCCGTACCTCGCCCATGAGTGTATAGCCGAGATCATTGATGAAGGATATCTTGACAAGGATACACATACGGCCATCGAAGACTACAACAAGGCGGTCCTCCACGGTATAGTGAAGATTTCGGCGAAGATGGGTATATCCACCATCCAGTCCTACCAGTCGGCGAAGATCTTTGAGGCCATCGGTCTCAGCCGTGAGTTTACGGACAAGTATTTCACCGGTATCGTTTCAAGGGTAGGAGGCATCGGCATAGAAGAAATATCCGAAGGCGTTAACTGGAGGCATGAGCTTGCCTTTGATCCTCTGGGCCTTAATGCCGGAGATCAGGCGGAATCCCTGTTCTACAGTGTTCCCAAGCAGATTCCTGCAAAAACTCTGCAGGAGGGAAGTGAAAAGCTTCAGAAGCTCAGGATGGCTAATTTCTGTAATGTTAAGGATAAGGACGAGCATCTTTATACCCCAAAGACCATAAAGGCTTTGCAGCAGGCGGTGCAGAAGGGGGACTACAAGAGATTTAAGGAATACAGTGCAATGATAGATGATGCACCGGTTCCCCATGCCCTTCGCGGTATCATGAAGTTTGTTCCGAAGAATAAGCCGGTTCCTCTCAGTGAGGTTGAGCCGGTGGAGTCCATTGTAAAGCGTTTCAAGACAGGGGCAATGTCATACGGCTCCATTTCTCTGGAGGCCCATGAGACTATGGCCATTGCAATGAACCGTCTGGGCGGAAAGTCAAATTCGGGCGAAGGAGGAGAGGATCCGTCAAGATACGGTACCGAGAGAAACTCTTCCATTAAGCAGGTGGCTTCCGGACGTTTCGGTGTTACAGGGTCTTATCTTAATTCGGCAAATGAGATACAGATTAAGATGGCTCAGGGCGCAAAGCCCGGTGAAGGCGGACATCTTCCCGGAAAGAAGGTTTATCCCTGGATCGCAAAGACCAGATTTTCAACTCCCGGTGTGTCACTGATCTCGCCGCCGCCTCATCATGATATATATAGTATCGAGGATTTGGCGCAGCTTATCTATGATCTGAAGAATGCAAACCGCCGTGCCAGAATTTCGGTGAAGCTGGTTTCCGAAAACGGTGTAGGAACTATTGCCTGCGGTGTTGCCAAGGCGGGAGCCCAGGTTATCCTGATCTCAGGTTATGACGGAGGAACCGGTGCGGCCCCAATGACTTCCATCCATCACGCGGGACTTCCCTGGGAGCTGGGAATCACAGAGGCTCACCAGACACTTATCCGTAACGGACTTCGTAACAGGGTAATGCTGGAGACGGACGGAAAGCTTATGACCGGTCGAGATGTTGCCATCGCAGCACTTCTCGGAGCCGAGGAGTACGGCTTTGCCACAACGGCTCTGGTGAGCATGGGATGTATGATGATGAGAGTCTGCCACAAGGATACCTGCCCCTTCGGAGTTGCCACCCAGAACGACAAGCTTCGTGCAAAGTTTAAGGGCAAGCCCGAGTATGTTATGAATTTTATGAAGTTTATAGCTCAGGAACTCCGGGAGATCATGGCAGAGCTTGGATTCAGAACAGTTCAGGAAATGGTGGGACGTACCGACTGCCTGGCAGTTTCCGAGGAGCGTGCCAATGTTACCGACCGTGCGAAAAAGGTTGATCTCTCAGCTATACTCGATCCCGAGTTCGCTAGTCTTCCCGAGAATGTACGTCATTTCGATCCGGAACATGTTTATGATTTCCATCTGGAAAAGACATTGGACGAAGACGTGCTCCTGCCTAAGTTTAAAGGGGCTTTAGAGAAGGGTGAACATCACGAGGAGAAGGTCAAGGTTTCAAGTACAAACCGTACCTTCGGAACCATCCTGGGTTCTGAGATAACAGATAATTACTGGATGGGTGAACAGACCCGGGAGCTTCAGGATGACACCTTCGTTGTTGAAGCCTATGGAGGAGGCGGACAGTCCTTTGGTGCCTTTATACCAAAGGGTCTCACCATAAGGCTTCACGGCGATGCCAATGACGGTTTCGGAAAGGGCTTAAGCGGCGGAAAACTGATAGTGACACCACCTAAAGGAAGGGCATTCCGTCCGTCCGAAAACATTATCATCGGTAACGTGGCACTTTATGGTGCAACTTCCGGAAAGTGCTATGTTGAAGGTATAGCGGGAGAAAGATTCTGTGTGAGAAACTCCGGTGCCACGGCGGTGGCTGAGGGCTGCGGAGACCACGGTCTTGAGTACATGACCGGCGGCCGGGCAGTTATTCTCGGACACACCGGAAAGAATTTTGCGGCTGGTATGTCAGGCGGAATCGCCTACGTTCTTGATGAAGACCATTCACTGTATCTGAAGCTCAACAAGGACATGGTTCAGCTTCAGGAGGTGACGGAAAGATATGACGTGAAGGAGCTTAAAGCCATACTTAAGGACTATGTTCAGGAGACCGGTTCCGAGCTTGGAAAGGATATACTTGAGAACTTCGACAGATTCCTTCCGAGCTTCAAGAAGATAGTTCCGAACGATTACCAGAAGGTGCAGGACGCTGTAAATCATTTTGAGGACAGCGGCTCGTCACCTCAGGATGCGGAGATGGAAGCCTTTAAGCTGCTGTTCAGCTAAGAAACTATATTTCAAAATTGACCACATATACGAATTTGAGTATGAGTCAAGGAAGTGATAGATTCTATATGACCTATATCTTCAAAAAACGAAATATGAGTCAAGGAAGTGTCAGATTCTATATGACTTATATCTCTAAAAACGAATTATAGGTCAAGGAAAAGGCCAATTATAAAACCTAAGACAAATATTAGAAAACCCTATTTACAAATTCCTGTTTTGATTGTATCATCTTCATGTTTTTTGGAGATATCACGAGGTGACAAAGGTGTCACAGGGACTTTAAAAGGTCCCTGGCCTTTGTCACCTCTTTTTTTTGTATTTTGAAAGGGGACTCTATGATCAAGTACGTTTTTGTAACCGGCGGTGTAGTTTCAGGACTCGGAAAGGGCATTACTGCAGCTTCCCTTGGAAGGCTTCTTAAGGCAAGGGGATACAAGGTGACCATGCAGAAATTTGATCCGTACATAAACATTGACCCTGGTACCATGAACCCCATCCAGCATGGTGAGGTTTTTGTAACCGATGATGGCACCGAGACTGACCTTGATCTCGGTCACTATGAGCGTTTCATTGACGAGTCCCTGGATCACCGTTCCAATATAACCTCCGGAAAGGTTTACTGGTCTGTTCTCAACAAGGAGCGTCACGGAGAGTACGAAGGTCATACAGTTCAGGTCATTCCTCATATCACAAATGAGATAAAGTCGGATTTTTATCGCTCAAGTGATCCTTCCGAGGACCGCATTGCCATTATTGAGGTAGGCGGCACAGTGGGAGATATCGAGTCCCAGCCCTTCCTTGAGGCTATCCGTCAGTTCCAGCATGATATCGGACGAGAAAATGCCATCATGATCCACGTGACTCTCGTGCCGTACCTTCATGCCTCCGAGGAGCTTAAGACAAAGCCCACACAGATGAGTGTTCGTGAGCTCCAGCGTCTCGGACTTCAGCCGGACATCCTTGTATGCCGCACTGAGTATCCGATCCCCAAGGACATCAGAGAGAAGATCGGTATGTTCTGTAACGTGCCATCAAACCACGTGCTTCAGAACACAAATGCAGAATTTATTTACGAGGTTCCCCTTCTTATGGAGCGTGAGCACCTTGCACAGTCAGTATGCGAATGTCTCCACCTTCCATGCCCCGAACCTGACCTTACTTCCTGGACAGCAATGGTAGAAAATCTCCGTCATCCGGAAAAGGAAACCGTCATTGCCATCGTCGGAAAGTATACACAGCTTCACGATGCCTACCTTTCCGTTGCGGAATCACTTAAGCACGGTGCCATAGCGAATAATGCAAAGGTAAACATCCGCTGGGTGGACTCCGAAGAGGTTGAAAAGGAGGGAGCAGCCACTTTGTTAAAGGGTGTTAACGGTATCCTTGTTCCCGGCGGTTTCGGTCAGCGCGGAATCGAAGGCATGATAATGTCGGCGCAGTATGCCCGTGAAAATAAGATACCTTATCTCGGAATCTGCCTGGGAATGCAGATCTCCATCATAGAATTCGCAAGAAATGTTCTCGGATGGAAGGATGCAGACTCTACAGAGTTTAAGCCGGATACCACACATCCTGTCATCGATCTTATGCCTGAACAGAAAACAGTCACAGACCTTGGAGGAACCATGCGTCTCGGATCCTATCCCTGCGAGCTGAGAGTGGGTTCAAAACCGGAAAGTCTCTATGGAACCACATCCATAACCGAGCGTCACAGACATAGATATGAAGTCAACAATGATTACAGGGAAGATCTGGAATCAGCCGGAATGATGCTGGTGGGACAGTCTCCGGACGGTCATATAGTAGAGATGATCGAGCTTAAGGATCATCCTTATTTCATTGCTACCCAGGCACACCCTGAGTTTAAGTCAAGACCAAATAAAGCCCATCCTCTTTTCAGGGGACTTATTGAGGCCGCATTAAATAATAATGGAAACATTTAATACTCAGGTATACACAGTATTTTAAGAAAAGCGAGTTTACTACAATGAATTTCAGTAATAAAATATTTAGTACTTATGAAAAATTTGAGGTGGAAAAAATGAATTCATACGAAGAAGTTCTTGAATTTGTTGAGGACGAAAATGTCAAATTTATCAGACTCGCGTATTTTGATGTATTTGGAGTTCAGAAGAATATCGCCATAATGCCGGATGAGCTCAGGAGAGCATTTACCGAAGGTATAAGCATTGACGCAAGCTCAGTGGCAGGCTTCGGTGCAGAGGTTCACTCGGATCTTTTCCTGAGACCGGATCCTACGACACTTTCCATAGTTCCCTGGAGACCCATCGACGGACGTGTAGCAAAAATGTTCTGCGACATAGAGTATCCGGATGGCAGCATGTTCCAGAGAGACAGCCGCTGGCTTTTGAAGCAGGCAGTAAGAATGGCCGAAGACAAAGGCTTCATAATAAACATTGGCACAGAGGTGGAGTTTTACATCTTCAAGCTTGATGAAAATGGTAATCCCACCAAGATACCTCAGGATAATGCCGGTTACATGGATATAGCACCTGAGGATCACGGTGAGAACATCCGGAGAGAGATCAGCTTTGCTCTGGTTGATATGGGTATCAGACCCGAGGCCAGCCACCACGAAATGGGTCCCGGACAGAACGAGGTGGATTTCCGTTATGCAGAGCCTCTTGAGGCTGCGGACAATGCTTCCGCTTTCAAGTGGGTGGTAAAGTCCATAGCTAATTCGGATGGCGTTTGGGCAGATTTCAGTCCGAAGCCCCTTACCAACGAGCCCGGAAACGGTATGCATATAAACATTTCCGTAAGGTCCAGGGACGGTAAGGATTATACCGATAACTTCATGGCGGGCATACTTGATCATATCAGAGAGATCACACTTTTCCTTAATCCAAAAAGAGAGAGCTACGAGAGACTCGGAGATATGAAGGCACCAAAGTACGTAAGCTGGTCAGCCGAAAACAGATCACAGCTTATCCGTATACCTGCCACAAGATCAGATCAAAAGAGAATTGAGCTCAGATCACCGGATCCCACTGCAAATCCTTATCTTGCGTTTATGCTCCTTATATACGCAGGAATCGACGGCATTGAGAGAAAGCTTGAGCCAATGGAGCCTTTGGATGTAAATCTCTTTAAGGCAGATACTTCCATCACCGATAAACTGAAGAGATTGCCACAGTCCCTTGATGAAGCCATCGCGTATGCAAGGAACTCGGAATTTGTAAGAATGCTTATTCCGGAAGGATATCTCGCAGCATATTCCGGTGAGGAAGTCTAGAATTTATATTTGGTGATGCCAATGGAGGCATAGGCATCTAAGTTGAAACTCCCGGAGTCAGGACCGGGGAATGAGAAGTTCGGAATCATATTTCGGGCGTATGAACTAATAGTTTTAGGATTCTTGGTACTGCAAAAGTATCGTTTAGGGAGATTAACATGGAGAGAGCGGAAAAAGGGAGCAGTGTGCTGATTGCGGCTGCCATGGAAAAAGTGGCGACTCAGATCAAAGGGATTCTGCCCTCGGGATTTGGCAAGTTGTCATATCAGCCGTCCATGACAAAGGTTAAGCAAAAGCTTATGGAGGAGAGTTTTGATCTTTTGATCATATATACTCCTCTTCCTGATGAGTTTGGTCTTCAGGCTGCACTGGAAATCGCAGCAAAATATCAGGCCATGAGTATACTAATGCTTGTAAACAAAGATGTTTACCAGGAGGTTCTTTACCGGTCAGGAGATTCCGGCATCATGGTTATGGCGAGACCTGTAAATCCGGCATTGTTCACATCATCAGTAGAGATGCTTTGCACGGTAAGTCGTAAAGTGCAAAGGATTTTAAATGAAAATCAAAAGCTGCAGCGGAAACTTGAAGATGAAAAATATGTGAGCAGAGCTAAATGTCTTCTCATAGAAAGAGATGGAATGACAGAACCTGAGGCACATAAATATCTGGAAAAGGAAGCTATGAATGCATCCATCACAAGAAGAGAAGCTGCAATCAGAGTTATTCGTGAAAACGGAAGGATAGTTACAAATATGTAAAATTTCGGCCGACGGATCAGTGGGACGGAGTTAGTGGTTTATCGGTAGATGGACCAGGGGGACGGAGTCAGTGGTCCATCGGTTGAACTGAAAGAATAACTGATATAGAGAAAATGATATTGTGAAAAAAGCGTTTGTTCCTTAAAATTTATGGGAATAAACGCTTTTTTGAGGTGAGCAACATGGCGAAACACAATCTTTCAAAGGGAAACCTTCTTCACAATATGATATGGTTCTCGCTGCCGTATCTTCTGAGCTATTTTTTACAGACGCTATACGGTCTTGCGGATCTTCTTATAGCAGGACAGTACAATGGCGCAGATGTCATATCAGCCGTATCCATCGGCTCCCAGGTCATGCACATGGTGACGGTGATGCTGGTTGGGCTCGCCATGGGCTCTACAGTTATGATAGGTCAGTATGTAGGCGCGGGAGACGACAGAAGAATAAGCAAAGCCATCGGTAATACAATCACTCTTTTTGCTATTATTGCGGTGGTGGTGACGTTGCTGCTACATATCTGTATACATCCGATAGTTGCCGCTTTGTCTACCCCGGCTGAAGCGGTTCCGGGAACCGTCAGCTATCTTCAGATCTGCTTCACGGGAATTCCCTTCATCATCGCCTATAATGTTTTGAGCTCGATCTTCAGGGGCATGGGGGACTCCAAAAGTCCTCTGATATTTATAGCCATAGCCTGCTTCGTAAACATTATTCTTGACTTCATCTTTATGGGGCCGATGCATATGGGAGCGTCCGGTGCGGCTTACGGTACTATTCTTGCCCAGGCGGTGAGCGTACTCATAGCTTTTGGAGCCATAGTAAAAAAGAAACTTTTTGAGGTGCACTTACCGGATTTACGAATAGACGGGGCAGTTCTTGAAAAAATTCTGGGAGTGGGAGTGCCTGTTGCATGTCAGGATGGTTTTATACAGATTTCCTTCCTCATTATCACGGTTATTGCAAACCAGCGAGGCGTAGATATTTCCGCAGCAGTGGGTATCGTGGAGAAAACCATAAGCTTCCTGTTCCTGGTGCCTTCAAGTATGCTTTCGACTGTTTCCACCATTGTGGCCCAGTCCGTGGGGGCAGGAGACACGGCGAGGGCGAGAAAGACCCTGAAGTATGGCGTGATAATGTCTTTCTCCGTTGGGGTTTTCTTCGCGGTACTGTTCCAGTTTATTTCGCCCTTGTTCTTCAGGATGTTCACTGAGGATCCGGTGGTTAAAGAGTATGCGGTGCAGTACATGAGAACCTATGTCATCGACTGTGCCATAGCAGGAGTGCATTTCCCTTTCTCCGGATTTTTCAGTGCCTGCAACATGTCCATACTAAGCTTTATTCACAACATCGTATCAGTCATCCTTGTGCGTGTTCCGGGAGCATGGCTTGCCACAAAACTTTATCCGGATACACTGTACGCCATGGGACTTGCGGCACCAGCAGGATCGCTTCTGAGTGTTATCATATGTGTGGAATTTTACCTTCATTTTAAAAATAAAAGGAAATTCTGATTAAAATGCATGGCCTTCAGACCATGCATTTTTGGTATAATAATCATAAAAAACAAACGATAATATAGAGATTCATACCGGAAACCACAAACAGACGGTGGAAAGGCAGATGAGCATCATGGAGAAAAACCAGTTCAGAGATATAAATCAATATGTTAGTCCGGAAACCAGTGCTTATTCCAATAAGGTGAATACCATAGTAAGCTTTATTTATACAGTTCTTGCTGTGGTCATGTTTCTTCCTGTACTTCTGGTTATCATTATTTCGTTTTCCTCTGAGGATAGCATAAATGAAATAGGGTACAGCTTTTTTCCAAAAGGATTATCCCTGAAGGCATACGGATACCTATTTGATTCCGGTTTATTTCTGGGAAGAGCTTTTCTGAATTCCCTTTTGATAACTGCAGCCGGCGTTGTTTTCGGCCTTATGCTCATGTGCCCCATAGCTTATGCATTATCCCGAAAAGAGTATAAATTGAGAAGAGGTATCCTTCTTTTCCTTATGATTCCAATGCTTTTTTCCGGTGGTCTTGTGTCTTCCTACATGGTGAACACCCAGATTTTTCATTTGCAGAATTCCTATTTTGCTCTTATCCTGCCAAATCTCTGTTCGACCTGGTTTATCATGATACTGAGAAACTACTTCCAGAATGTCATACCGGATTCCCTCATAGAAGCAGCGGAGCTTGACGGGGCCAGTCATTTTCAGATTTTCAGACTCATAGTGGCACCCGTGGCTAAACCAGTTATCATGACAGTTGCCCTGTTTCAGACCTTTAACTACTGGAACAGCTGGTATCCATCTCTTTTGTATCTTGACAGTAATCACACAGAGCTTTATCCACTCCAGTATGTTCTTGTAAATATGGATCGAAGCATCCAGACTCTCATCATGGACACTCAGTATCTGTCAGGAATGAATGCCTATACTCCGCCCACCATTACCATCAGAATGGTTATGGTGGTGGTAGTTATACTTCCGGTAATGCTGATACTTCCTTTTTTCCAGCAGTTCCTGAAACGAGGAATGACAGTCGGAGCCATAAAGGGCTGAGTGGACAGGAGTGTTTATCGCCATTATAAGTGTCGCCTGTCTAAAGCGGCGGAATAGAGTCAATTAAATCTGCATCTGTATGCAAGATTTCAAGGTTCCAAAAGGTAGAGTTAATAGAGGAGATTGATATGCTGCGTAAATCAGCTTTGAAAAGAAAAATAGTACCGGTGTTCATGACAGCACTGTTTTCTGTTTTAATGCTTACAGGCTGCGAAGCCGCAAAAAAAGATGACGACAGCATTGTCCTTAGATGGGTTACCTATCAGGCCTCGGATGTGCCTCTCGATATAAAAGAAGTGGTAGAGGCTGCCAATGCCATATCAAAGGAAAAAATCGGTGTTACCGTCAATCTGGAATTTCAGCCCTCGGATAAGCTGAATCTGATGATGGCTTCCGGAGAATACTATGACATGGTCTTTACTTCTTCATGGGTAAACCCATTTGATAAAGGAGCTTCCGCCGGACTTTATCGTGACATAACGGATTTAGTGAAGACAGAGACACCTGCACTATACGATTACATTGATCCCTTCTGGGATGCCGGAACGGTTAACGGAAAAATCTACGGAGTTCCGCTTCTTAAGGA
>JAILDF010000240.1 GCA_024689585.1 Oribacterium sp. | reverse complement strand
TCTGTGTATTCTATGTACTCTTTAACAGCTTTTCTCACAGCATCCTCCTACTTGCACGGAACCCCTTCGAAGCAATGGAACCGATTCCGAATCAACTACTCAGCAACTGCACCGTGGTAGAAATGATGCTGGCTGAATATTCCGGTGCGGTGGAGCCGCCATTCCGGAAAATTGGAAACCGTGAATCCGGAACAGGGAACCGCCACACCGATATAGTTACTTTTGCGAGTTTACTCGCTTAACCGCGAATCCATTTTATGGTACACTGAATAATCCGGGCCCGGTTGAGCCACCTGTCCGGAGTTTGAGAGCCACCATTCCGGTATGGACGGAGCCATCATTCCGGTAATTACAGAGCCATCCAGCTCTGATTACATATAATCATCCTTTATACTGTATTCATGCGCCGTTGGCGTAAATACATATGAAGGAGGTCATAGCCATGACCAAGTATCGTGAAATTTTAAGACTTTACGCCTTGAAATTTAGCGAAAGAAACATTGCTCTTAGTTGCAGTGTTTCCAGAAACACGGTCTCAAAAGTCATTAAAGCAGCTGATGAAAAAGGCATTGCCTGGCCGCTTGATGAATTTCAGACTGACAAAGTGCTGGAAGATACTTTGTTTCCAAAAGAAGCATCAACCGACACTACTACCGACCGTCCGATGCCTGACTTTGCGTATGTTCGCAAGGAATTGCTTCGAAACGGAGTAACCAAAAAACTTCTTTGGGCGGAGTACTGCGAATTATGCCGTATGGACGACAAAGAACCCCTGATGTACTCACAGTTCTGCTATTACATCCAACAGGACGAGGAGAAACGTCGCGCCACCATGCATATCCCGAGAAAACCGGGAGAACAGGCAGAAGTTGACTGGGCCGGAGATCCGGCTCACATCATTGATCCTGACACCGGTGAGATCACTGATGCATGGATCTTTGTAGGAGCTTGCTCCTACAGCCAGTATGCTTATGTTGAAGCGTTCATAAACGAAAAGCAAAAGGCTTGGATTACAGCAAACGTCCACATGCTTGAATACTTTGGCGGTGTTCCGAGAATAATTGTCCCGGATAACTGTACCACTGCAGTAAATCATAAGCAGAGTGACTGGTATACCCCAAAACTCAATACTGTCTACCATGAAATGGCTGAACACTATGGTGTAGCCATAATTCCGGCACGTGTCCGTAAGCCCAAGGATAAACCAGGAGCTGAAGGGACTGTAAGAAATATTTCCACCTGGATCACGGCAGCATTACGGAATGAACAGTTCTTCTCGTTGTCTGAACTTAATCAGGCAATCCGCAAGAAACTTGAAGCATACAATGCCCGTGAATTCCAGAAAAAAGAAGGTAGCAGACTGAGTATTTTTCTTGGGGAAGAAAAGCCATTACTAGCACCTTTACCTGCTACCCGTTTTGAAATGTGCGAGTGGAAAGAAGCCACCGTACAGTTCAATTATCACATCGCTGTAGACAAAATGTACTACTCCGTGCCTCATCAGTATATCAAAGATAAGGTCGATGTGAGAGTAACAGATACGATCATTGAGATTTTTTATCATAATGATCGTATTGCGTCCCATAAAAGAATCTATGGACGTCCCGGACAGTACTCGACGGTTACGGCTCATATGCCCGAAGACCATCAGAAGTATCTGGAATGGAACGGTGACAGATTCCGCAGGTGGGCAGAAACGATAGGTATAAACACAGCTAAGGTAATAAATTCATTACTTACCTCCGGCAGGGTGGAACAGCAATCATACAGAGCCTGTATGGGGCTGCTTAAACTTGCTGAGAAGCACACTCCGCAAAAGTTAGAAGCGGCCTGTGAAAAAGCTCTTCAGTACAGTTCTTCACCAAGCTATAAAAGTATCAAAAACCTTCTTGTTAACCTTGATGTATCTGAAGTGACAATCAAGGAAGAAACAACAACGAAGCCAAACAAATATGGCATTACAAGAGGCGCCAGATATTACGGAGGTAAACGTCAATGATTAGCACAAGTACCAAAAATAAACTTATCGAAATGCACCTATCTGCCATGGCTGATGCATTTATCCTTCAGGAAGGTGATCCAACCATGAAGGAAGTAGCATTTGAGGATCGGTTCGGTATGCTTGTCGATGCCGAATACACAACACGTAAAAACAATCGCTATAAGAGGCTTATCAAAAAAGCAGAATTAGAACAGCCTGATGCCTGCATTGCCGGTATTGATTATCATTCGGGTCGAAAACTTAATCGAGACCTTATAAATCGGCTGGCGACCTGTGATTACATCGCTGATTATAGGAACATCTTTATCACCGGTGCAACCGGAAGCGGAAAAACATATCTGGCCTGTGCTTTTGGTATGGCAGCTTGCAAACGTTATTATTCTACGAAATTTATCCGCATGCCGGATATGTTGCTGGATCTTCAGTCTGCACGTGAGGATGGCACGTTCAAAAAAGTGTTAGCAAAATATACCAAGCCTGTATTGCTGATCATTGATGAGTGGCTTCTTATAAAACTCAACGACCAAGAGGTCCGCAACCTCTTTGAAGTAATCAGTAAAAGAAGAAAGCATTCTTCCACCATCTTCTGTTCTCAGTTTTTAGAAGAAGGCTGGTATGACCAGCTGGGAGATAATGGAACTCTTGCAGATGCTATCATGGATAGAATCACTTACGATTCGTACAAGATCAACATCGTAAGCATAGATCCGTCAAAAGACATTTCAATGCGTGAAGTGTATGGACTGGATCCTGCTGAAGCACAGTAACATCAAGTGTTATAAACAAGGTGGCTCTGTCTGTCCGGACAAGTGGCTCTCGCCACACCGGACAGGCGGCTCCGCCGCACGAGAATATTCAGAATATAAAGCGTATAGGATTAAATTGATGATAATCACCCAATGAATACATCAAAAGCAAAACCTCGTGCAGTGATCGGTGAAATAGAGGGGATTCTGTTTGTAGTTTTTGTTCAACAAGTTGGTGATTTTGGCGAAGAGACTAGAATAATATCAGCAAGAGCTGCAAATAAAAATGAAGCAAAAACATATTTAATGATGAAGTACGCAGATTATTTAAAGTGAT
>JAILDF010000216.1 GCA_024689585.1 Oribacterium sp. | reverse complement strand
CGCCACCGGAATCGGATCCTGCAACTCGAAGGAACGGAAGTTCCAGAGGCAAGACTTCGCTGGGAACCTCAACACGATCCTGAAGATGGCCAAGAAGCGGTCCTATGTCGATGCCGTACTCACGGCATGCCATGGATCCGGGGTATTCACGCAGGATATCGAAGATATCGCTAACAATCTCGCAGCAGCAAAGGAGGCATAATAAGCCATGAGAGCAAAGAAAATAGGAGGTGCCCGTGCGCCTCCTTATGGTGTTATATATTATTATATTATATTATGTTATAATACTTTGTATTTATCCCTGTTTCTGAAAGGGTATCAAAAGTTTTTATACCTTTTTTTTCCCTACTTTTTATCAGATGCAGATAGAAATAACATAATACCGCCTATAATCAAAAGTCCCGGAATTATCGCAACAATAGCACTGCCAATAGCAGCAAGAATGGCTCCGATGCCAGCTATTATGGCTGCAGCTATTGCGCCAAATATCGCAAAGCGGATAAAGCCTATCATTGCATCCTGCCCGAAGATAATCAGAATAAGAATTGCGATACCTATGATCCATTCCATCTTATCGCTCCCTTATTTTGCTTATTTCCGTGAAATAAGCACCATTGATTTCGATACCGGTTCTCTGATCAATACGATCCTTTCTTGGCTTGGTGCGTTCTGCACTCACTACTTTGATATCCTCTCCAACGGAAATAAAGACATCACCTACATTAGCCTGGCTACGACTACCGGCTGTCAAATCGAAATATGATACTTTATATGATCTCGCATTACTTCGGTAGATGGACTTTTGGTATATCATATCCGGCTTCAGCTTCGTCTTGATCTCATTGATCAATGCATCACTCTGACGTATCAGTTCTGCTCCTTCCTCCATCAGATGTTCAAAGTTCTCTATGTTATTCAGATTCTTAACCAATGATAACTCCTTTTTCATTGTCGTTTTTACATAAGCAGGAACAGGATTGATGCGAATCTTAATATCTCCCTGAATATGAGCTATTCTTACTTTCACCCCGTTATCGAAATCTCTTCTGATATCCTCTTGTAGATTCATAGCATCTTCCATCGTATTCATTCTCAGAATGCACTTATAGCCCCTCACTAGCTTACCATCGAACACAATCATATCACTGGACCAAAGCACTTCGGCCGAACTATGAAAAACAATGTCCTTCAATTCCTCCCATGATTCCTTATTCACTTGATTTCCTCCTTTATTCTTGGGTGAAGAAATTATCTACCCGTATGTTACCCAAAAAATTCATATCTTATTTCCGAGCAGCATCATATCCAACGCTGTTTTCGGTTCCTGTTCCGTCTTATAATCCTGGCACTTCTGATTCCGATAATGAAGCGTAAACCTTCCCTTGATCCGGCAAAATATCTCTTGCCGATCCTTTTTCCGACAAGGCACACTGAAGATACATTTCCGACAATCCTTCTTCAATGTTGGCACAATCTTCCGCTTCCATGTACGTATATTCCTCATATTTCCTTATACTCGGCTAAAGTAGTTCATTCTCATGGGTTGACGAACCCAGAACCCCTTGATACGATTCAGAGGGAAGCTGAGGGAGAGAGCCCTGCCCTATGGTTGTAGCAGGGCGAAAAAAAAGACCATGGATCGACCCGTCGGTCGCCTCGGTCGTTTCGCCTTTTCTGTTCTTCTCAGATATATCTGCGGTGCCCTGGTCTGCCTTTACCACCGGACGTTCTACGTTCTGGAACAGCTGCCTCATCACCGTTCATCACACGGTTCACAGGACGGTTATAGCTCTGGAGATGAATCCCAGAGCATCAGCTACAGGAATTGCACCCGTAGCGCATCAGGGAGTCTAAGGTCCCTCAGCGGACTAATCATCTACAGATAAACGCAGATGGTGGCAAGGCGACCACAGGAATTATTGCCTTGTAGCATTTGCCACAAACAATAAAGCAGCAATACCATCTGCTCGATGAACATTACTGCTGATCTCCCCGCCAAAATTTTATAAAGCCATGCAACCCTCTTGATTTTTTATAGATTTTCGTTATAATATGTATAGAATCTATGTGATCTTTCAATCTGATTTTGGGGGGTTGGGGGATCGATCAGCAAGCTCTAAAAGGACTGCAATCCATTTTAGAGCTTTTTTTATTGCCTGTTTCAGTTGTCATGGATCAGTATGCTAATTTTCAGCCACTGATACCGATATTGATGATATCACAAGGGTGTATCTACGTCAAATGTACAAATGTACGTATTTTTTACGTACTAAGTACGCAAAAAAGGTGTCTAGTGTATGACTATTTACGTACAAAAGACACCATTTTTGTTATTTTTCAAGTAAATACTGATATTTTTCCACGTAATCAGTCATGATCATATTAAGCGCGGAATTATTAGATAAACCACGAACTCGATTGATTTTTATAAACTGCTCTTTAATTTCTGGGTAGACCCTCAGGGACATCCTTTCAGACTTCATTGTATTATCCCTGGCAATTTCATATATGGCTGTAGCTCCAGCACTTGGAATATCATTGACCAGATGTTCTTGTCCTAACGCCTCTTTCTTTTCCTGTTCTTTTGCTTTTATCTTTTCTTCCAAAATACCCACAACAGATCAACTCCCTTACCACAGATTTTTTGCAAGCTCTTTATATGCTGATGCAGCTTCTGATTTTTGCTTACTCATAACGATAGGTATGCCGTCAACCAATTTACGATTTACCTCTACCGTCTGCTTTATAACTCCCTTGATTGGATATTGCTCTCTCAATAGGTTTAAGACGTCCTGCGCATCTTTACTTACAACCTGATACATCGTTGCAATAACCCCAAGGAACTGCAAGTTAGGATTTAATGAACGACGTCCATCACCGGCTTGAATTGCCTTTATTGATTCCATCAGGGCACCGAGTCCTCTAAGAGATAAATATTCCGTTTTACAGGGAACGATTACTCCATCAGCTGCTGTCAGGGCATTTGTCAGGAGAGTACCTAGCTGCGGTGGGCAATCAATAAATATGTAGTCAAAATATTGTCGGAGCTTATCGACCGAATTAGCAAGCTGGACTGCAGGGTTCTTCCTCGTCACCAAGTGCGTTTCAGTGACTGCCAATCCTATATCGCTTGGAGTAATATATAAATTGTCTAACTTCGTTGATTCAACCAAAAAGCACGTATCTGTAGGAACTATTTTATTATCGAATAAAGATATCGTACTGTACCCATTAAATTTCTTTGATCCTGGCTCATATCCTGTTGCAATCGTCAACGATGCCTGGGGATCCAGGTCAATCATCAATACTGCTGTTTTTGGGTTTTCTAATGCTTTAGCTGTTGCCAAATTGTATGTGCTGATTGTTTTGCCTACTCCACCTTTTTGATTCGCAATTGCTATAACCTTACATCCCATACCTTAATACCTCCACGATGTACCTTTTATGTCCTTTAGGTGTTTTAAAGACATCCTTTGTATGTCGTTTGTCATACATAAATTACCATACTCTCAAGATAAAGTAAAGTTTATTCCTATAAGATATCAGTCCAAGATTAGTTATATGCGTAATAAATCCCCCCATCTCCATGAGATAGGGGGATTTATGCTTTAAATTCTTACCATACTAAAAAATCAGCTATACGCTCACCAAGCTCATTTTTCTTCTATACACCCATCCTTCAATACGTCAAGCAAAGAATTCACACATGTATGCTACATCCTATATATCCCATCACCCATTAGCTTTCGTCACAACAAAAACATCTGGCTGTGTTGGTATTATTTTAACGCCTAACGATATATTTGTACATCTTTTGTATGTCGTTTGTCATACAAATATGATGAATTCATTAGATAGATACAACACCTTGCCTTGATTATGCATATTTGAATCGCTCAGGCTTCAAAATCTACTTCTGGCAATGATTCTACGATTTCCAGTGTTTTGAGGCTTACTGTGATCACGCTCAGGATCAGGTCAAGGATGTATCTTGGGTTTCCGTGCAACGACGGTATTTTTTCAATGCGCACTAATAACATTACTTTTCAGCACGCAGCATCTTTAGTTCATCCATGAGTGCTTTATATTCGTCATATCGGGCTTTCCGCTCTTCCAAAACGGCTTTCGTAAGCTGGTTCTCAGCATTTTTCGCCTCCTGCTTCAATTTCTCTTCCAGCTCCTTAGATTTCTCCTTCTCGGTCTCCAATTCCCGTTTGACCTGTTCCACCTCAGCCATCTCTTTCTGCAGATTATCTATGGTTTCCCGTAGGTTCGCGATGGTTTTGTTGTTATTTTTTATGGTTTCCTGTAATGTTTCATGCTCTTGATTCGTTTTGTCCCACACTATAGCGGACTCGTCCATTTCCTTATCTAATTTGGCGACCGCAGCCTCTTTTTCCTTGATGGTCTGACGAGCTGCATCCAGCTCAGCCTTCATCTTATCCCGTTCTTCCCGGAGTTCGCGGATGGTGGTTTCCTGATTCTCTAGGCGGTCAGCAAACTCCTTGCGGATCCTATCCTCCGTGTCCGTACAGAGAGATAGTGACTGGACATACAGCTCTTCTATGCGCCCGATCAGATGCTGGAAATCCTCGATTTCTTTTTCCCGACCAACGCTTTTCTTTGCTGATTCGAGATTCCAGAGATTTACAAGATACTGCAGGGCCTCCCCCTGATTCGCAAACTCGCTGTCGCCAAGTTCCTTCAAGAAGTCCAAGGCCTCTTCCGGAGCACGAACTGATCTGACGATGAATTTATCTTTCTTTTCCTCTGCCATGACGATTCCTCCTTATATGTTATATATAATTATAACATAATGTATTATATTATGAAATACTTTTTTTTAGATGAAATAGGAATCGTCATCAATCCATCAGTCTTGCCTCTCGCACAGCACGGATGATGGTGGATCTGCTCAATCCTGTTTCTTTTGCAACATCATTGTAGCTATGACGTTCCTTCAGAATCAGACGGACGGCAGCAGCCTTTCTTTCTTTCGATATGGAAGGCCTTCCTTCACGGAAGCCGGACTTTTTCCTGGCTATTTCCTTCCCGGCCTGCGTTCTTTCACAAATCATATCCCGCTCGAATTGTGCAAAAGCAAGCAGTACATTCGTGACCAGTTTCCCTGTCGAAGAAGAATCCAGAAGACCCATGTTCAGGATATGGACACCGATACCACGGCCCTGCAGCTCCTGAATCAATGTGCTGCCTTCGGATGCGGATCTCGCAAAGCGATCCATCTTCGTGACCACCAGACGATCCCCCGGCTGAAGCTTTTTCAGAAGTTCATCAAATTCAGGGCGTGAAGTGGTTGTTCCGGTGTACTGCTCTTCCACGATGATTTCACAGCCTTCTTCCTGCAGCTTCTGACGCTGTTCTTCCAGACTGTTCCCATTGATCTGTCCTCTGGTTGAGACTCTTGCATATCCGTATAGCATACGATACCTCCATCCAATCGATACGATAAAGATCCCATCCGAAAATCCTTGCTCACCATTCCAGGCTATCGGGATTCTGCAGGAAATCAAAAAGCCCAATCGTTAAGATGCCATCATCATCCTGGAACGGCTTTATTACATCCTTCACAATGATGATCTTCTTAAAGGCGTCATTCATAGCCAATAATGATGCCTTCTCTTGTTTGACTTTCGCAGCATCCGGTAACTGATAGGCTGATTGTATATAATAACGCCTGCTGCCCAGATTGGCCACAAAGTCAATTTCCAGATGCTTGGTCAGCTTGCTCCCGGATTCTTTGTCAATGTAGCGCTGGCTGACGGAT
>JAILDF010000217.1 GCA_024689585.1 Oribacterium sp. | reverse complement strand
AGGGTACTCCAGGACACACATAAAAGAAACATTGCAGTTGTCACAAGAAGTGATATCTTTCCGTTGTCTATGACATTGCGGAACAAAAAGAGGTTGATCCTGGGAGCAAGAAGCCCCACAAGAGTCAATGCCAGTGTGGTCAGGAATATCATTACATAATCTGAAATATCGATGACACCAAGGATATATTTTAAAAGCTCCACTAATGAAAGCTTTTTAAGCGGGAAGGGCCTATAAAAGGCGTAAGCCCTTTGGGAAAATAAACTTTCAGTTTTCTTTGTGACAATCCGGTATTTATCAGAGGTATCATCATAAAATTTATAGCTGCTGAGGCCAAAAGGGATAAGTACAACAGGGTAATTATCCTTCTTCTTAAATCCCAGCATCAGCCCGTAGGCATCCTTGCTCCACCCTGGGGTAAGATTAACAGCCCTGTGCATAACCCCATGAGGATGCAAAGCGTAATCAAGCTTATCCTCTATAGAAAACAGATTTTCGGGCAGCTCTTTCTTAGGGATATGAAGGTGCTGAAGGATATCGTTTATCGCACTGTCTTCTACGTCGGATTCCTCCTCCGTGGATGCTCTGTACTTTATACCTGTAACAGCTCCTGCGATGTTTCGGAAGGCGCGATCAAAAGCCTGAGCATCTTTTTGTTTTCTCTGTTTTATCTGATCATCAAACCAACCCATATATCTTACTCGCTTTGTACTAATTCTCTGTAATAGTCGCTGTTTTTGAAAAGTTCATCGTGGGTTCCTCTGTCCACTACTTCTCCGTTTTTGAGGACGATTATTTCATCACAATCTCTTATGGTGGACAGCCTGTGTGCTATAACTATGGAGGTAATGCCTCTATCCTTTATGGCCTTCACAACATCATATTCTGTTTTTGCATCCAGGGCTGAGGTGGCCTCGTCAAGAACTATGATGGTTGGATCCTGGGCAAGAACCCGGGCGATCTCCATGCGCTGCCTTTGACCTCCCGAGAAGTCTTTACCTCCTTCACTCATTTTATAATCATAGCCATTTTCTCTTGCGATTATATCCTTATGGATTTGAGCGTCCCTGGCAGCCATGATCACTTCGAAATCCTTGATGGTACTGTCCCACATTCTGATATTTGCGGAAATTGTATCTTCGAACATGATAATGTCCTGGTCCACTACCGCAAGGGAACCCTTGAACACGTCTTTATCGATTTTTTTAAGGGGAGTTCCGTCAAACAGGATCTCGCCTTCCCAGGGATCATACAGACCCGAAAGGATCTTTGCCAATGTTGACTTGCCGCAGCCGCTTTCGCCAACAAAGGCAATCCTCATTCCCGGTGAAAGCTTTAATGAAAAGTCTTTGATCAGTGGCTCCGCAAGTCTGGAATATCCGAAGGTAACATTACGCATCTCTATATCACCGCTGAGCTTATTGTATACTTCGGCTTTTACGGTTGATTTTGAAGCGCCGTTTTTATCCTCAGGGTATTCCATAACATCTTCTATACGTTCCATCTCAGTCCTTAACTCCTGTAAGGTCTGCCCTGTGGAGATAAAGGTTTCCGCAGGAGCCGAGAAGGAACTGAGAAATCCCTGAAAGGCGGTGACCATACCAAGAGTAAATTTACCCTGTATCACCAGAAGGACTCCCATTGAAAGTACCAGGGTATTGGTCACGGCAGATACCACTCCGGGAAGGATTCCCAGATATTGATTAAGCTTTGCAAATCGAACCTTCTGGGTGTTAACGCTTGCCTGGTAGCCGGCCCACTTTTGGAAGTATCCGTTTTCTGCACCGCTGGATTTAATGGTTTCAATCATCTCTATGCCTGCTGTAGTGGAGCTTGCCAACTTTCCGGCATCTCTCATCTGTATCCTTGAGATGTTCACTCTGTACCTGGATATGATACGGGCTATCAGCATATTGATAACAATGGATGATATACCGATCATTGTGAGCAGCACGCTGTTCTTAAGCATTACCACAAGGTAGAAAACAATCATGAATGCATTAAGGAAAAGCGGTGCAAAGGTGTTTATCAATGAATTCGAAATGGAAGCATTACCCATCCTTCGCTGAAGTATATCGCCTGCATATCGTTGAGAGAAGAAATCCATGGGCAGATTAAGAACCTTCCACATGTAGGAGGTAGTGCCCTGAACTGCCATTTTACCGTTTATACGAAGGGAATAAACTGTTCGTATGAGCTGTGACACTATCTGTATGATTGCAAACACTGACATAACAAGGATAAATGGAATGTGCCACCCAGGATCCTTTCCTGTCAGAAGCCGATCCATGAAGATCCTTGAAAAAACCGGGTTTATAACT
>JAILDF010000215.1 GCA_024689585.1 Oribacterium sp. | reverse complement strand
TTTCAATGGCTTCCGAAACATTTTCCGGATTAAGTCCACCGGCCAGGAAATACGACTTTTTATAATCTCTGAGTATACTCCAGTCAAATGCTTCTCCCGAGCCATATCCATTATCAAAAAGAATGTAATCCGCGGAACTGTTTTCTGCTTCCTCCATGATCTCAGTGGTCCGGATTATAATCTCTGATTCAGCCTCAGGACGTTTAAATACAAATGCCTTGATGATTTCTCCACCGGTCTTATATTCTTTTCCTTCAGGAAATTTTCCGGGCTTACTGAGTTCTTCCTTAAGCTCCCTAATATAATCCTCTGATTCATTTCCGTGAAGCTGTGCCACTGAGATGATTCCTTTCCGCATCAGCCTCAGTATTTCAGCTTTATCAGCATTAACGAAAACTCCTACAGAAATTATCTTTTCATCAAGAAGGGCTCTGAACTTCTCAGCCTCTTCTTCCGTCACATAGCGTTTGCTCTTTTTATAAAATACGAAGCCCACGTATTCGGGAAGATATTTATTGACTGCTTCTATATCCTCGGGTCTTCTCAGACCGCAGATCTTGATCTTTGTCATAACAACTCCAAATTCTTCGAAACGTGGATAAATTAAGCATTACTTGCAATGATATACTCTTCCAGCTTCTTTAAAGCTGCTCCACTGTCGATAAGCTCCGCAGCCTTCTTTACGCCCTCTTCAATGCTGTCTTCCTTACCGCCAAGATATATTGAAGCTCCGGCATTAAGCAGTACTGCATTTCTCTTGGTGCCCTGAATGTCTCCGCTCAGGATCTTTCTTGTGATCAATGCATTCTCTGCAGGAGTTCCTCCCACCAGTTCATCCTTGGTTCCTCTTACAAGTCCGAAGTCCTCCGGCTTGATAACGGTGGTTCTGTAGTAACCATTCTTAAGCTCGCAAAGTGTGGTAGGTGCCGAAGCGGAAATCTCATCCATCTTGTCCTGACCGTAAACCACAAATGCTCTCTTTACCCCAAGCTTATCAAGAACCTTTGCCACCGGCTCAACCAGATATTCGTCATATACTCCAAGAAGGAACATATCCGGATTTGCAGGATTTGTGAGGGGTCCCAGGATATTGAAAACTGTACGGAAGCCAAGCTCTTTTCTGATAGGTCCCACATATTTCATTGCTGAGTGATACTTCTGTGCGAAGAGGAAGCAAATGCCTACATCCTTCAGAAGCTCCTGTGCCTTTTCCACATCCTGCTGGATATTTACTCCCAAAGCCTCCTGGCAATCAGCTGTTCCGGAAAGTGAAGATGCCGCTCTGTTACCATGCTTTGCAACTTTTATTCCCGCTGCGGCTATGACCATTGCAGCTGTGGTGGAAATATTAAAACTGTGTGCCCCGTCTCCACCGGTTCCCACGATCTCAAGGACCTCCATTCCCGGGTGTGGAACCTTGGTTGCCTGTTCTCTCATGGCAGCGGCACAGCCTGATATCTCGTCAATTGTCTCAGCCTTAGTGGACTTAGTTGAAAGTGCAGCTAAAAATGCCGCGTTCTGTGTAGGTGTTGTCTGACCTGTCATGATCTCAGTCATAACTGTGTAAGCCTCCTCATAGGTCAGGTCACCCTTTAATGTTGCGATTTTGTCGATTGCATTTCTGATCATTTTGTTCTCCCTCCGAGGTTCTTCCTCTTTTGAAAATCCTGATCTCACGCTGCGCTTTATGTCTTCCGTTCTAAAAAAATAAGTCCCCGGCAGAACCATAATAAAATATGATTCTGCCAGGGACGAATAATTCGCGGTGCCACCCTGTTTCACGACATGACTCGTGCGCTTTGCGAGATACCTTCATATCTCCGACAACTAACGTATGTCTCACGTCACAGGATACTCAGCATCTTAACATCGATGCTTTTCATTGTGCCCTTAGCGGTCCATTTGCCATGCTGTTTTTCGCCGGATTCTCACCATCGCCGACTCTCTGTGGAAGCATACATAGTTTAATCTCCGCTTCAACGGTTTAAATTATTAACTTGTAACCTACGATAAAACTTTTGCCGATAATTGTCAATTCATATCATAAAACTTAAAATACCGAAATATTATGGCTGAAATAACTATTCTTTCTCATGTGTCATGTCTGATTCCTGCCATAAATATTCTGCAGGCAGATGTCTGTCTGACAGATCCGGGTCAGCTTACAGTCCGTTTGCTCTGTTGTAAGCACTGCAGATGGCATTGATATTCTTTATGAGAATATTCCATGCAACCAGCGGTCCGATACCACATAAAAATGAACCGAGTACGTACCACATAAGGATCGTTGTACCGTTTTCCTGAATAGACAGTCCATATCTGTATGAATTAGCGGATAATCTGTTACCGAGCTTGTACAGCCAGATAAGAGAATAGATACCACAGGTGATTATAGAAAGCAGCATGTACTTCACAAGTCCTGCAGTTTCTTCACCGTCTCCGTTGCAGGCGGTGTTCACATCCTCCGCAAGTTTATAAATAAAGAAGAATGAATAAATACCACAGGTAACGATGGTGAGAACTATGTACATCAAAAGACTTCTGTCTTCCTTAAGTCTTAAGCCTCCGTTATAACCACCGTTCGGAGCATTGTTATATCCCTGGTTATAACCGCCATTTGGAGCATTATTGTAACCCTGGTTGTTCATGCCGTTCGGATCACCGTTAAAGCCCTGATTGTTCATGCCGTTCGGATCACCGTTAAAGCCCTGATTGTTCATAACGTTCGGATCACTGTTATATCCCTGGCTGTTCATGCCATTCGGTGCATTATTGTACCCGTTGTTATATCCATTATTATAACCTGCGCCACCCGCCATCTGGCGTGCAGCTTCTCCAAGTTCATTTTCCGCACGGTTAAATGCAGCGTTGGCAGCATTAACTGCACCTGCTCCTAAATCTTTTAAATTAACAGAATCGACAGGTTCTCCGCACACAGGACAAAACTTAGCATTATCCTCTATCTGATTTCCACATTTCTGACAAAACATAACGTCCCCCTTCAAAATTGTAGTTATTGTAAAATTACTTTTTTATTATAGCATAGGTAATCTGATTTTATTGCATATTCCCAAGCCGTCAGTAGATAAACTTTTTAAAGCGGCATCACGGATTCCTTCGTATTCCGGAATAAATACAAAAATACCGGCAATCTTTTTTAAGATCACCGGCACTGTATAATCACATATAAAACTATACCGCCTTCTCCTGTAATACCCCAAACCGTAATTCATCCAGCATTGCTTTTTTATCAGCCGCTCTCATGAGGGTTTCGCCAATGAGCACGCCGTTGACATTACCAGCTTCCAGCTCAAGGATATCTTCGTGACAGGTTATGCCGCTCTCGGCAATGAATAGTACGTCCTCCGGTACTGTTTTTCTCAGGTTAATGCTGTTGTGAATGTCTACAGTGAAGTCTTTCAGGTTCCTGTTATTTACTCCGATTATCCTTGCACCGGCATTCACGGCCTTCCGGATCTCCTGTTCGTCATGGGCTTCCACAATAGCCGATAAACCCAGGCTGTCGGCAATCTCTATGTAGGATTTTAATGTCTCCTCATCAAGCAGTGCGCAGATTAGCAGAACGATCTTCGCCCCCAGAACCTTTGCCTCATAGATCATGTAAGGATCGATCACAAAATCCTTCCTGAGGCAGGGAAGCTTCACGGTCTCTGCAATCTGCCTGAGATACTCATTGCTGCCTTTAAACCATTTGGGCTCTGTAAGTACCGAGATTGCAGCAGCTCCTGCCTTTTCATATTCGTATGCGATCTTAAGATACGGAAAATCCATAGCAATGATTCCCTTTGAGGGTGACGCCTTTTTGCATTCACATATGAAACTCATTCCGGGTTCCCTTAACGTCTTTTCAAAAGGAAAACCGGTATTGGGGTCCATTGCCTCAGCTCTTCTTTTCATTTCCTCCAACGACACTAACCTTTTCGCCTTATCCACTCGTTTATAAGTGTAGGCCGCAATATCCTCCAGAATATTAGTCATTTTCGTTCTCTCCCCTATATAGTCATAACTATACATAATTCCACTACTCACATCGTATCACAGGGAGTTATGATTGTAATCTATCAAAAAGGACTAGCAGATATAACAAAAAATCCTCATTCGGGCTCAAAAAAAGGAGCAGAATGACTGCTCCTTTAGTCGGTCTCTGAAAAATGGATAGTTTGTGTATCAGAAAACAGAATCAAAAAACCGACCGACACTCGTGTGTCGATCGGTTCATATGATATCAGTCGATTTCTTCTTATGCTTATGCTTTCTGCTTTTTGGTCTGGAGAACATCAATTGCCATGATCACAGCGATGGTTCCGATACCGATTACATCTGTAAGAGTTCCCGGATAAAGCATCATAAGACCTGCAACGGCAAGCAATATACGTACTACCATGTTAATAGGCTTAACCGTGTAACCCTCAAGTGCTGCAGAAATCGCGAACATTCCGAGGAAGCTTGTGATAACGATCATCACAACTCCTACGGCATCTGTATCTATAAGAAGCATAGCCGGGTTAAGTGAAAAGATGTAAGGTACCAGGAATGCTCCTATTGCAAGTCTCGTCGCATTGATAGCCGTCTTCATAGGATCAGCCTTTGCGATAGCGGAACCCGCATAAGCTGCAAGTGCAACCGGCGGTGTGATATCTGCAACGATACCAAAGTAGAATACAAACATGTTTGCGCTCAACGCATTAAGTCCCATACCTGTGGTAAGGATCGGCGCACAGGTTGTTGCCATGATGATGTAGGTTGCTGTTGTAGGTACACCCATTCCCAGGATGATACAGCAGATCATGGTAAGGAAAAGGGCTATCAGAAGGTTTCCATGTGATACTCCGACGATGGCTGTAATGAATACCTGACCAAGTCCTGTCATGGTAACAACTCCGGCAATGATTCCGGCGATACCGCAGGCTGCCGCAATTGACAATGTATTCTTCGCACCTGTCACAAGAGCATTGAACATATCCTTTGGAGACATACGGTGATCCTTGTCAAACATACTTACAACTACGCAAAGTATGGTGGCAATAATGGCTGCACGGCTCATGGTATATCCGGCACAGATAAGATAGATCAGCGCAACGATAGGGATCAGAAGGTAAATTCTGGGGAGAAGCACATTCCACTTTGGAAGATCTTCTTTTGGAATTCCCTTAAGACCAAGTCTCTTGGCACGGAGATGAACCATAAGGAATATACCGGTGAAGTAAAGTATCGCAGGAAGAATGGCTCTCACAACGATATTGGAATACGGCACACCGATCATCTCTGCCATAAGGAATGCAGCTGCACCCATGATGGGCGGCATGATCTGTCCTCCTGTAGAGGAAGCTGCTTCAACCGCACCTGCGAACTCTCCCGGGAATCCGGTTTCCTTCATCATAGGGATAGTAACTGAACCTGTGGTAACAGTATTACCAACAGAAGATCCGGAAACCATACCGCAAAGAGCACTGGAAATAACGGAAACCTTTGCGGGACCGCCGGTTGCTGAACCGGCTAAAGCATTGGCACACTGGATAAAGAACTCGGAAATGCCGGTTGCCTCAAGGAATGCTCCGAAAATGATGAAAAGTACGATATAGGTACTGCATACGCCTATAGGAGTGCCTATAACACCTGTTGTGGTATAGAACAGATTATAAACTATCTTACGTAATGATGCTCCCGTACTGAAAGCGTAAATCACAAAAAGTGTGGCAACCACAACGATAGGAATACCTGTCACTCTTCGGCAGCACTCGGCAAGAACTATGATACCGATAACACCGAGGATGATCTCTGTCTGGTTTATACGGGTCGCATGATTTATGATCTCGCGATTGTTGATTACAAAATAGAAAAAGCTGAAGGAACCTGCCACCGCAAGGATCAGATCATAAAACGGTATGTGGTTCTGCTTCTGTGGCTTCAGATGGTTTTTACCTGACGGATACAGAATAAATATGAATACGATAACTATACCAACGAATAAAGGACGTCTGATACGCTCATCCCACACCGCAAAAAGATTCATGTAGATCATAAAAAGCGAGAATAATGCAAGAAGCACCTTGATGACCTTGTCATAAACACCTTTCCAGGGTCTCACATTTGACTCACGGTCATACTTTTTCATGATCTCATCGACAACTGCCTGAGCTTCAGCAGATTGTCCGCCCTGCGGGATGCTGTTCACACCCGCATCTTTTGTTGTGTTGTTTGTTTTTTCTTCCAAAGTTGTGTCCTCCATTCCCATCGGTTTAAAAAAACTTCCACTTCATATATGAAAATCTGACCCGTGAATTTCTGCCGCAGAGATCCCTCAGGCTAATGTCTTTTCCTTCATTGATCCTTAAGGTATGATCAGATACCGTTCCCACAAAATAAGTGAGATCCGTCATCTTCTTATCAAAGCCCGAAACTATCATACTTCCATCCTGCCCGTATTCAAGTTTCTCCCCTTCCGAAAGCTCTGTCTGAACCCCGGCACCAAAACCGTAATAAACGGTTTTCTCCACATATATTCCGTCAGCTTTTATTTCATAATAATCAATGAGCGGGCTCTTGTTTACAGAATGTATAAATCCTATGCTGAAGGTGTCTCCAACCTTTACAGGATACATCCTGTACACTTTGCCATCCGATGCATCGGTAACAGCCAGAACTCCGATTCCCACCAATTGAA
The DNA here is from genome assembly GCA_024689585.1 of Oribacterium sp. Lineage (GTDB taxonomy): Bacteria > Bacillota > Clostridia > Lachnospirales > Lachnospiraceae > Oribacterium. Next base: position 10,837 of record JAILDF010000215.1, on the reverse strand, counting down.
TATAAATAACAACGGTAGCGGTAACCGCTAATAAAGCAATCACCGCCACAAAGATCTTCTTATGATTTATAAACTGATTTTTCATCAGTCAACTGTGATACCCTGCTCTTCATAATACTTCTTAGCACCCGGATGGAATGGAATTGTGATTCCCTTTGTTGCATCTTCAAGGTTAAGAAGCTCAAACTTTGCATGACCTGCAGCAAGAGCGTCCTTGTTATCAAACATAGCCTTGAGCATCTCGTAAACAACATCCTCGGAAAGCTTTGTTGAAGCGATGATAGTTGCTCTTACGGAAACTGTCTTGGCATCTGCATCAACACCTGTATATGTGCCGCCAGGAATTGTAGTCGGTGTGTAGAAGCTGTACTTGTCCTGAAGTGTCTTGATGTGTTCATCATCAAGCTCTACAAGGTGAACTGCCTTTGTTGTCGAAAGATCAACTACTGCTGTTGTAGGAGCACCTGCAACGATAAATGCTGCATCGATCTTCTCATCCTTAAGGGAATCAGCTGAATCACCGAAGGAGGCATTAACAACCTTGATGTCGTCAAAGCTGATGCCGTAAGCATCGAGGATCTGACGTGCGTTGAACTCAACACCTGAACCTGCATCACCAACAGATACTGTCTTGCCCTTAAGATCTGCTACTGTCTTGATATCGTCGGTACATGTGATGATCTGAACTGTCTCATCATAAAGACCTGCAACAGGTGCAAATGTCTCATAAGCGCCTTCGTCAGCGAAAAGGTCTGTTCCTTCGTGAGCATAAGACATAACGTCGTTCTGAACGATAGCGAGGTTTGCATCACCGTCGTCGATAAGCTGGATGTTTGCCTTTGAAGCACCGGTTGATGTAACGGTGAGATGAGAATTCTGCATAAGAGGATTCAGAACTGTTGCCATAACACCTCCAACTGCATAGTAGGTACCTGTTGTTCCACCTGTACCGAATACAACCTCTTCTCCGGAGTTTCCGGTTGAAGCTGCGCCGGCAGCAGCGGTCTCTGCAGCAGCTGCGGCTGTAGTCTCAGCACCTGCAGCAGCCTGAGTTGCTGTTGTAGAACCGCTGGAACCGCATGCTGTTAAAGCACTGGCTGCGAGAACACCTGTCATCACTAAAGACAATAACTTCTTCATAATATTTCTCCCTCTCTGAAGACAAATCATATATTCTTTGTTATGGAATACTGATTTTCCATAACCTTTGCCTCAGGTATTGATTAAAATGATAAAGCCATGATTGTGTTTTGTCAACCTGTTTTTCTATGCATAAAAAATGCATATATTTCACGCATTTCTTGCATAAATCGTATATCTATGCATTGAACGTAAATATATGCATGTTTATGAGCGTTTTAGTTAAAGGACGCATATCCATATGTCCTTTTACTTTGTTTTGGTTATGTCTGATATTCCCTGTGTTTTACCATCCCTCATAAGTGCTGATCTTATACTTCTGCAGCTTGTACTCGTAATTCTCGGGATGATTTCTCCATTCATGTGTAGTCATTCCCACAAATTTCATGAAGTTTCTCTGAAAAGTCGACATGGAAGTAAAGCCTGTCTCATAGGCCACGGTACGTATAGGTTTGTCCGAGGTCCTCAGTTCCTTACAGGCCTCATGTATACGTATGGAATTGACATATTCAAGAGGAGAAAGGTGCAGGTTATCGTTAAACAGCCGTCTGAAATGTGTTTCCGATAATGCACAAAGCTCCGCAAGCTTTCCTATGTATATCTCCTCCATAAAATGAGCCTTAATGTAATCTATTGCAGGAGCCAATCTATCCATATCTCCCGGTTCTTCCTTAAAGGCATCCTTCTCAACCTGTTCCGATTCAGCCGAGGTCTCATTCATACGTATGATGTTGATAAGAAGATCCACCAGATAAGCATCACTCTTTTGCTTATAAAGATTCTTCCTCTCATTCTGCTCTTCGAATATAGAAGATATATCCTTCATGAGAGCTTCCCCGTCACCGGATCTGAAAAAGTAAGGTCTTCTATAGAGCTCATCCAGGGCAGCCCTGGCTTTATCTTCATTTTTTGAGAACATCAGCTTAATCAGTCCTTCGCAATCAACAAACAGATATTCCCAAAAGCCCAGGGTTCCGGGATCGGAATTGGTTGTATGAGGATAGTTCGGAGGTATCAGCGTAAAACAGCCCGGCTCAAAACGGTAAACTGTATTTTCATACACCATCTCTCCCGTACCTTTATGACATACCCCGATCTCCAGATAATTATGAAAATGGAGATAAGGTATTCCGTCTCCGTATTTTCTCACCCAGGACTGACCCGTAAGCGCAAGCACATAGGAGTCCTCAGGCATTTCATAATATCTGTATTGCATTTCCTGTTTCTTCTTGGACATACAGGCTATTTCCTTTCTGTAAACATATAATTCAGGAAAGGGCAGGTTTCCGTAAAAGAAACCTGCCCTTAAAACCCGGATGAAGCCCATCAAATGCCCTTAAATTCAAAGCTGAATGTCAATGGCTTTTTGTTATCAAGCAGAAATTCTTCATGAGTCATAGCACCCCATGAGTCATCTCCGGCGATACCCATCTGCTTCATGGAGCATCTGACTACAGTATTCATAACTCTCGGAAGTTCATAAGGATGTCTCGCTTCCTCCAGCTGCTCCGGTGTAAACGGAATTGCAGAAAACTCCATTCCGTCACGGTCTGTCGAACGGAAGCACATTCCTCTTCCCAATCTGTCAGTAACCGTAGCCCATCTTACGGCTGTACGATTTCCGGTTTCCTGAGGAACCAGATAAGGTGCCATGGAATCCCCGGCAGTAGTTCTGTAAACTCCCAGTCTTGAACCCACATTTCTGTCACAGTAGTTTTCTTCCGGACCATTTCCATAGAAACAGATTTTATCATAATCCGCATCAAGTTTCATCATGAAACCGAATTCCGGCATAGGCGGAAGCTCCTTACCTTCGGAAGGAGTGTAATTCATTGTGACTCTGCAGGTTCCGTCGCCGAACACACTGTAGGTCACGGTCATGAAGCAATCCTTCTCAAGCGGGAAAAGCCAATGTTTAAATGTTACATTAACACGATCCTCAAGCTCCTCCACCTTCGGATATGCCATAACCTCTGACATCCAGTCTTCATCCCCACCTGAATTCTTTGGTGTTGTGGTCTGATAAAGACTTGCCAGTTTCCATACTCCATATCTACCAGGCATCTGATTACCCTCATCATTGGCAGTTGGGGCTCTCCAGAAATTAGGTCTGGGAACAACACCTATCATTTCCTTTCCGCCATAGCGGTAGGAAGTGATTCCTCCTTTAAGCGTAGAGATAAGGATGTCAAAATTTTCACCCTTTACACCTACGTTTACGGAGCCTCTAATTACCTTAAAAGGTTTCTTCAATGAAAGCTCATGCCGTTTTTCCATATCCTCGGCATTAACCCTCACAATTCCCTGACCATACGCTACTTCATGCCCCCTCTTTGCATAAAGTGTATCGTCTTTTAATGTGAAGGATACGTCGACCGTATATTCACCCGCTTCTTCCGGCAGTGTAAACGGCAGATCAAAACTCTTATCTGAAAGAGGCGGAACAGAAACTTCTATCTCTTTTCTCAAAAGCTCTTCACCATATTTATTTAAGGTAACATGGCAGTCAAATGCATCCGCATCTGTGAAAAGATTTCTGTTGAAGACACTGATCTTTCCGTCCTGAACCCTGATTCTCAGAGTCTGGAAGTTAAAACGTACTTCCTGCATCTTGCCTTTATATTCATGACGGGTTCCGTCCATGATACCGTTACCGCTGAACTCATAGTCGTTGGGTCTTTCACCGCAGTCACCGCCATATGCCTGATACTCTTCACCAAAGCGGTTTTTGCGTCTCAGAGACTGATCAACATAATCCCAGATAAATCCGCCCTGGTATCTCGGTTCTCTGTCGGATAGCTCTATATACTTGAACATATCTCCGTTGGAGTTACCCATGGAGTGTGTGTATTCGCAAAGAATGAATGGCTTATCTGTATGAGCTTTCAGGAACTTTTCAATGTTTTCAGCCGAAGTATACATCTGGCTGTACATATCCGTAGTTTCCGGATATCTCGGATCATGATCCACTCCCTCATAATGCACAAGTCTTTCGTGATCCAGCGCACGGAACTGATCAGCCATCTTTAACGGTACTCTTCCGCCGAAGGACTCATTACCGATGGACCAGATAAGAACCGACGGATGATTCTTGTCAAGCTGGTAGGTACTGTTTATACGATCCGTAAGCATGGGAAGGTACTCTTCTCTGTTGCCGGGAAGCGCATACTCCAAAGGCTTCTGGCCTCTTGCGATCATATCCCATACGCCGTGAGTCTCCATATTGTTCTCAGCAATCATGTAAAGTCCGTACTCATCGCAAAGACTGTAGATGTAAGAAGCATTCTGATAATGTGAAGTTCTTACGGCATTGATATTGTTACGCTTCATGGCGATAACATCTTCTCTGACGTCTTCGAGAGTAACATTGGCTCTGCCTTTATCTGTATAGAACTCATGTCTGTTGACACCGTTAAATACGATACGCTTTCCGTTCAGCATCATGATTCCGTTCACCATTTCAAAACGGCGGAATCCTACTGCCTGCTCGATAACCTCGTTTATATTTCCGTTGTCATCCTTAAGTATCAGCTTAAGTCTGTAAAGAGCAGGATTCTCGGCAGACCACAATGCAGGAGCCGCAACATTTCCATTGATCTGAAGATTTCCGGCAGCATTCTTTACAGCGCCCTTCAATACATCCTCACCCTGATAGGTAAGCACATATTCTGTCGAACCGCCTGCTTTTCCGAGATCCAGTGTGATCTCCAATGTTCCTCCGGTAAAAGTATCGTCCAGAAGCGCTCTTACCTTGAGATCATAAACATGAACTTCAGAAACCGTATAAAGATAAACATCCCTGTAAATTCCCGAGAAGCGATAAAAATCCTGATCTTCCAGCCAGCTTGAAGCGGTCCACTTAAAGACCTGTACCGAAAGCTTGTTTTCGCCTTCCTTTATGTAAGGTGTCAGATCAAAATCACTTGAGGTAAAGCTGTCTTCACTGTAGCCCACGAATTTCCCGTTAAGCCAGAGAGCAAAACCCGATTCAACTCCCTGGAAGGATATGAAGAGCGGTTTTCCTTTAAAATCCTCAGGCACAGTAAAGTACTTTACATAACTACCTACAGGATTAAATGCCTCAGGTATCTCACCGGGTTCTATTTCTTCTCTTCCATCCCATGGATACTGTGTATTTACATAAGCCGGAATGTCATAGCCTTCCATCTGAATATGTGCAGGAACGCGTATGTCATCCCATGTTTTTGCGTCATAATCTTCCTCGAAAAATCCCGGAATGGTACTTCCGTAATTTTTTGCATATGAGAACTTCCATAAGCCGTTGAGAGAATGTCTGAAACCGGACTCTTTTCTCAAAAGCTCCTCTTCTGTTCTGTAAGCTACATGATCTGAAGCAGCGGGAAGAACATTTATCTTAAATATCTTTGGATCCTTTACGATGTCGTAATTGAATTTTTCCATATACTTATGTCCTCTTTATATGTCTGAATCCTCCTACCGGAGAACCCTGACATTTATTTATAAGTCCCAAACTCAAAGACTGCATCCTTGTGCATGGTCTTACATATAAGTTCTTTCTTACTAAATACTTATTTAACAGATCCTGTGATACCCTCTGCAAACTGCTTCTGCAGAATGAAGAAAATGATCATAGTCGGTACTGAGCAGAAAAGAACACCCATCATAAGTGTACCATAATCAACTGTATAACCGGCTGCAAGATTAGCTATAAGCATCGGCATGTTCATGGCACTTGTATCGGTATTCATTACTACCTTTGGCCACATGTAGGAGTTCCAGGCATTCATAAAGCTGATAACAGCGGCTGCGGCATAGGTTGATTTCATTACCGGAAGATACATGCGGAAGAAAATAGCAAACTCTGACAATCCATCCAGTCTTGCAGCCTCCATGATATCTACCGGGAAGTTTCTTGAGTTCTGTCTGAACATCATGATCATAAACGGTGTTGAGATAGACGGAAGAATGAATGCCCATACTGTGTTAAGCAGGTGAGCATCAGATACCATACGGAAAAGCGGTATCATTGTAGCTACCTGAGGAACCATCATGGCAAGAAGCAGTATCCCGAATAGCTTATCCTTTGCCTTGTCGTGGTAAAGCTCAAAACCATAACCTGCCAGTGAACATATAAAGAGGCAGAGTACAGTCTGAACTATAGAATACTTAAAAGAGTTGGCAAGGGATTTGAAAAGCGGCTCTGCAGCAAGAAGATTCTTAAAGTTTGTTGCCGCGTATGTTCCGAACACAATCTTACCTCTTGCAACCTCGATGGAGGCATTGGTGGCAGCAGTGATCATCCAGTAAAGAGGAAACACTGAGAAAAGGCACCAAAAGACAAGAAAGATATATGTTGGTATCAGACGTTTCTGTATAGCAGAAGAATTTGCTTTAATTAATTTAGTATCAGTCACGTTTGTCACCTACTTTCAGATTGATAAATGCAAGAACAGCAACCATTATAAATACTATGAAGCTCAATGCTGAGGAATAACCGAAGTTACCTACACCCTGTCCAAAGGAGTTGTTGTAAATATAATGTGACATGGTAATAGTGGAGTTTGCAGGTCCGCCTCCCGTAAGGTTCATAGACTCATCGAAGAGCTGCAGTGTACCGTTGATGGACATGATAAATGTCATTACGATGACCGGTCTTAAAAGAGGAACCGTGATGCCCCAGAAGGTTTCCCATCCGTTGGCGCCGTCAATCTTCGCAGCTTCATAAACCGAATACTCGATATTCTGAAGACCTGCCAGATAGAAAACCATGTTGTATCCGGTCCATCTCCAGATAAGCGCGATGATGATAACCATCTTTGCTGACCAGGGAGTTCCCAGGAAATTGAAATTTTCTTTGAAGATTCCAAGATTTACAAGAACTGAATTGATAAGTCCCTGAGTGGCAAATAGAGATTTAAAAATCAATGCATATGAAACAAGTGATGTTGCACAAGGCAGGAATACCATTGTACGGAAAAGTCCACGGAATTTTAAATCCTTATTATTCAGAAGCTGTGCAAGCAGGATTGCAAGTACAAGCATGATAGGGACCTGTATCAGGAGATAAAGGAAAGTATTACCTACCGAACGGATAAACAGCTTATCCTGCAGCATACGGGTATAGTTATTAAAAATCGGTGTTGTCCACTGTAAAGCAGCCGGAGATCCCTTCTTTAAAGAAATGATGAAGGCCTGGAACATCGGATAAAAATTCAATACAAAGATCAGTATCGTTGCCGGAAGCAGGAAAAACCATCCTGCTCTATGCTGCTTGGCAAGAACACTGGTTTCTTTACTGTTTGTGTTCATAAAAGTTCTCCTTTTTTTGATAAAATAAGGGCGGGGAGGTATCATTTCTCCCCGCCCAATAAGGGATTAACCCTGCATTGCAAATCTAACCTGATCTTCAGCATCCTTTATTGAAGCATCTGCATCAGCACCATTGATGATATTCTGAATAGCAGCTGCAACCTGTGTACGTGTAGGATAGTGATAATCGCTCTGCTCTACTACAGGAACATTAGCACCCATCTTAACGATCTCTGCATAAATAGGTGTGTTGTTGAAATAAGGAACGCCCTCATTGTATACTGCAGACTCACCAGCCTTAGCTGAACATGTGATAACACCGCCGTTCTTAAGAGCTGCGTCATAGGTTTCTGTAGAACCTGCGCCAAATGTCTTTGCAAGGAAGTCCTGAGCAAGCTCAAGGTTCTGGCAGTTTGATGTGATGTAAAGTGAAGAACCACCGTTTGAAGCGAAGCCCTCCTTGCCGTTTCCTTCAAGAGTAGGCATGCTTGTGATCTCCCACTTTCCGCTGTTATCAGCTACCTGCTGAATTGTAGGAATGATCCAGTTACCATTCATAACACCGGCAACCATATCACCAACGATAGTCTGATCTGTGTAATCTGACCAGTCGTTTGCAAGGTAGATGACATTCTCCTTAGCGCCTCTCACGATAACATCTATTATCTTCTTGAAAGTCTCATTCTCTGAAAGGTTAATGTCTCCATCCTTGAACTGTGAAACGCCTTCAGCCTGGAGCATCATGTAAGGGAGATCGTTTCCGTCACCATCCATGGAAAGAAGATACTTGCCTGTTGTGTCGTAAACCTTCTTACCAATCTCGATCCACTCATCCCATGAGATGCCCTTCATATCATCGATTGTATATCCTGCCTGCTCAAGAAGATCTGTTCTGTAAGCGAATATAACTGTTCCGTTGTCTACAGGCATACCGTAATGAACGCCGTCGATGGTTGAATATGAAAGCTTCTCAGCTCCGAAATCATCCCAGTTTACATCAGCGCCTTCAAAGCTTGCCCATGCATCAGGGAAATCAGTTACATACTTTTTGAAATAGTGATCCTGGAAAAGAACGATATCAGGAAGTGTGCTGTAATCGCCGGCTGAGCCTGCAAGTGTTACTGCATTCTCAACATCAGATGACTGTGACTGCTCAACGATGTTAAGCTTGAAATCAGGATTGACATTCTTCTGGTAATCAGCTTCAGCTGCCTGAAGTGCAGGAATGTTGAAGTTCTTGTCCCATGCGTAAACTGTAAGTGTATTGGCATCCTCTGATGCAGCTGCAGGCGCCTGTGTCTCAGCAGCAGCCTGTGTCTCAGCGGCAGCCTTTGTTTCACCGGCTGCTTTTGTCTCAGCAGATGTTGCAGGTGCCTCAGGTGATGGACTGCAGGCTACAAGTGAAGCAACCATTGTTCCGGCCATAATAGCAGATACTATTCTCTTCTTCATAAATATTTTCCTCCAATTTGTGCAATCTTTATTGTTTTTTGGGGTCGATTGCTTTAACTATGTGTATTTTAACAGTAAACAATGCAGAAATGTTCACGATTTTGCCTATAATATATTCATTTTCGACCATGATTTGATCCGTAGTTGAAAAAGCAGTTTTTTGGAACTTATTTCAAGCCTTAAAAAGTTGTTATTGATGTATATTTAACAATTTTGAAGGCATTTTCACTCCGGTTTTTCACTTTAAACCAATAAAAAAGCCGCCCTTTTCAGGACAGCTTTAATTAATAGTTGTTTTTGAACTGTTTATGGTCGTTTATGACTTTTACGCAGTTTTTACTGCATGAACCTTTTCATTCTTCTTGATGATAGGAAGAATTACGCCAAGTGCTGTAAGTACACAAGGAGTGATGATATTAAGAGCCATTGTGAACGGATCTGTGTCATAAACGCCAAGTAAGCAGCAGGCTGCTGTTACGAAGAAGCACCATCCTCCGGCTACAAGTGCAAGAGTGTTGTTCTTAACAAAACGATACTCAGGATTGTACTTTTCTCCCGCCTTACGAAGGGCGATATATGCAGTGAATACCCAGAGATATCTCATAGGCATACATACAGAGTTAAGCTTTGTAAGCTGCTTAAGAACTGCGGCAGCACCCGGAACGAAAGACTGGATAAGGATGATAGCTCCCGAAAGAACTGCTACCATCTTGATACCGTTTATGTATGCGCCCGCATCATTCTTCTTAAGAAGAGCTGTAGGGATAAACTCCTGTGCGTCTTCATTATCAAGAAGCATACGAAGCGGTGCGTCGATACTGATAACAAGTGTTGAAAGCTGGCCTACCATGTTACATACAGCATAGATGATGAGAAGTGTATCACCGATACCATAATAAGCTCCCAGCTTCTGGAAAGCCCAGTATGAACCGTTTGAGACATATGCGTTAAAGTTCTCATTGATCGCTACAGGGTCAAACATCATACCCATAGCGACAGTTCCAAGGATAGCACAAACCACAACCATGATGGCCAGTGTGATCATTGCCCTCGGGAAGCCCTTACTTGGGTTCTCAACCTTATTTACATAAGGTGAGATCTTCTCACATCCGCCAACTGCGAATACAAGGATAGAAAGTGATGTGAAATACTTTACATCAAACTGAGGGATAAGGTTCTTCATGCTGAAATCCATAGATACATAATCAGCACCCGGATTGATTGCACGTGCAGTGAAGATCATGATGATGTAAAGGATAGACATTACAAACATACTTGTTCCTGCGATTGTTGCAAGCTTCTTTAAAGGGTTAAGACCACGGCTGGCTACCCAGCAGAAGAAAAGAAGTACTGCAAATGTCACAAGCTGAACACCGATGGTCGGGAATGTATCATAAGTCTCCGCATTACGGAATACCGCCCAGCTGAGAGCCTTAAGTCCGCCTGAAGACTTGCTGGCAATATATGTGATGTGACATGCCCAGTATGTCCAGCCTGCATAGTAAGCAAGCTTAGGACCTGTGGTCTTGAGAATCCATGAGCTGACTCCACCGCCGGACTCCTTGAAGGCTGATCCAAGTTCACCAACCATAAGTGCATATGGGATGAAGTAAAGTGCGAACATAAGAATCCAGCTGAAAATAACCTGGATACCGTTGAAGTAGACGAAACCATTCAGAACGTTTCCAAATCCCCATACTGTTGAAAACGCCATGAATGCGAGAGTCGTCCAAGTGATACGTTTTGAATCCATAATAAAACTCTCCTTTTCATAACCGCAAAGCTGATTCATACTTTGCTTTATTTATATTTTCCCAAACATACAATGTTTGAAAAATCAAGATGCCCTGATCCCGGATCACATCCCCTTCTGTAAATTCACCGTATCATAAGCATCTCTTGATTCAAGGTTCTTCGATCAGGTAACCTATCCCCACCGAAAAGCCGTGTATCC
>JAILDF010000142.1 GCA_024689585.1 Oribacterium sp. | reverse complement strand
TAGCATCGCCCAACTTCTGATAACTTATGCGGGCATTTCCTTTCAGCTTATCCAGTATTATCTCGTCTATCTTGTCCAAAACCTCACTCCTTATCAGCGTCGACTCTGATTATATGCAATTATACATAGACAGAATCAGGGTTTCAATAGCCACAATTTCGATCCGCAACTATCGGTTTCGATTGTAAACCATTTAGGACGGGGTTAGAGGTTCATAATACAATGATCTGACAGTAAAGGGGCTGTTGCACTAAGCGATGTGATTAGTGCAACAGCCCCCCTTCTTCTTTTGGATAACGCATGAACAAAGAGATCCGTAAGAATCAGAATCCATCATTTTATGATCCGGCAAAATCTCTCCCTGCCTTTTTCGCACTCAGTTCAGCAAGTGCTCCTTCAGCTTTTCTATGGTTTCCTTCGTCATACCGATTCTCTCCATATATGCCTGGGCGGCCTGCTGTATTTCATCGCCTGAGAGGTTTCTGTCCCCGGTCCCTGTGATCGCTGTATACATCGGCACAAAGTAGCTGCTGCTGATCAAGTCGTAACGCTCAGCGTCTTCCTTTGTAATTTTGAATATATTTTTATAGGTGAGCATGAAATCCTCTTCCAGCTCCTCAAAGTCCGCTCCGGACAGCGCACCCAGAAGAGCGGAGATAAATCCTGTGCGGTCCCTGCCCTCGAGGCATTGGACAAGATAGGGACCCTCCCTTAAGGACATCTCCGTCAGCCCTTTCGCCACCTTTGTCTCGAATTCCTCAGACAGATAGTCTGCCGTCATCCTGTTCAGTATCACTCTGCCGGTATCCAAAAGCTTCTGAGAGGCATCCGGTATATCTGCATAGCCGCTGATCTTTTCTTCATCGTCTGCCAGATCCAGTACTGTCCGGATCCCCTGCTCTTCAATAAAGGCTGCCACATAATCTGCCCTCCCGATCTCATTGGTAAAAGGGCTACTGGAACGAAAGAGCGTTCCCGGTTTCAGCTTTCCGACCGTGATCTCTCTTGCATTGGCAAAATCTGCGTCTTCCAACTCCGCATAATCAGTCCTTTCATTGGAATATTCCAGGTTGTTGAGCCTCTGAATGTCCGCTGCCTTCCCTTTCTCATGCATTCTCACTTCGACCTTCATTCCCTTCGAGAGATTCGCCGCTTCGAAAATCCTGCCGTAATTGATCGCCACAAAGGGATGCGCCTCCTGTCTGTAAATGAGCAAAAGAGGATCGCCCCTTTTCATATAATAGCCGTTCAGAAAGGGAATATCGATATATTCACTTCCGTTTTCAAATATCACATCCACCGTATCGCCAAAGGAAAATCCGGCATCCAGAAGCTCCTTGGATCCAATGGACAGAGTTGCGCTTCCAAATTCGTTTTGTTCAAGAATGTCGGTCTCTATGACCAGAAGTTCCTCCTCTGCTCCGGACGGTGCGCTATCCGATGTGTCCCTGACCTTTGCCTCTTCTGCCTGAAGTGCCATCATCGCCACGCACAAAAGTATCACAAATGCCAGGCAGACGATCACCCACCTTCTTATTCCGTTTTTCTTTTTAATCTCATACTTCATTTTTCTCCTCCCGGCGGGCTCAAACCCAGGTTCTTCAAATCCTCACCCTTTTGCATCTCCCTCATGATTTCTTTCTGTTTCCTGTACTCTTGAGCGCAGCGATATCTCTCTTTTGCCTCTTAAAAACAGGTCTTTCCTTTAAAAGCCTTCTGCAATAAATCCTTTGCCACTGCGTTTATTTAACTTATTGTACATTATACATTGATCCCTCCCTGGCTACAACATGCCAAGCGTCAGAAAAATCAAAAAACATCATAAGGCAAGCCCTCTATGGCGACAGAGACTACCCCCTCCCGTCCGCATCTCTCCCATCATCACACTTTCCGGAATCTCTGCAGTGTTTCCTTTGTTATCACTTTTATCCTTCCCATCTCTTCACTTTCATATCCGGCATCAACAACGAGGTTTTTATATTTTAATGAAAGATCTTCTTTCATTCTCTAAGAGTATATTTGTCGGCGGGGACTTCTACGCAATATCAACTGCAAAGGGAAAGAAAAAGATCGGAATAGTCCCTTGTAAAAACACCGTGTTTAAAAGACTCATAGAGATACCAACTCGTCCGGCTACATTTATGTTATCAGAAGAACTTATATTACATTTTGTTTCAAAACTATATTCTCAGTATGCGGTAAGAGAAAAATCTATTATGAGAGTCACCCGAAATGCAGACATGGATGCCATTGAAATAAATGATGAAGATTTAAATTATCGAGACGTAATGGAGAAAATTATTAAAAAGAGAAATAAGTTAACGCCGGTAAGGATAGATGAGGGTAAGAGTTGAATTATTAGTACGCGGAATATGCTGTTTAAAGCCGGGGGTGGAAAATTATACGGATAATATACGAGTTGTAAGTATTGTGGGAAGGTTTCTTGAACATTCAAGACTATATATTTTTAGTCAGAAAGAAAATTGTAAAGTGTATATTGCATCAGCAGACTTTATGACTAGAAATATTGTAAAACGAGTAGAAGTCGCTACTCCGATATTAGATAAAAAGATATGTGAGAGAATTGTAACTATGTTTGATCTTCAATTTGAGGATGATGAAAAAGGTAAAGAGCAGGATGCAACAGGTGAGTATTTTGACAGAACTTTACATATGGAAAAAATCGATTCACAGGAAAAATTATATGAACTCGCCTATAAATCGGCAGAGGATCAGTTATGATAATCTATTCTCCTATCTTTCAACTTTATTGAGTATAAAAACGAAAAATCAGGTTTAAACCTCATGTTGGACATCAAACGGCTCCGCTGCTGCCAGAATCTCATTAATCTCATCTGCGTGCCTACATCCAAGTGCTTGGTACGCTGCCTGTGATTCTTTTGAGGAATGACCGGATATGTACAGCTTCTCTGCTCCAAGCCGCATGGCCTCTTCACAGATCATTGTAAATAGTTTCTTTCCAATGCCCTGGTGACGATAATCCTCTGAAACTTGAAAACAGACCAGTTCCACATAATTTGCTGTTTCTCCAAATATGTCGTGTGATACGGTTGCGAAGTC
>JAILDF010000151.1 GCA_024689585.1 Oribacterium sp. | reverse complement strand
GTGTGTGCCTTGAGGAGGGTATACTGCTTGATTGCTTTAATCCAATGAGAGATGAATTCGTAAAAGATTAATAAATTAAAGATAAAATGGCTCATCCGTTTTTGTCGGATGAGCCATTTTATCTCTCTCAAGCTTAAACTATTAACCCATCGAGAAAAGTTTGGGTATCACCTGAAAATGTCGGCATTGTTTATCCGATCCATATCTTCGCAGCAGCTAATGACACATATATGGCATCCATCTTAGTGAAGTCAATCCCGAAGGTCTTTTCCAGCTGATTGATCCTGTATTTTACAGTATTGAGATGGAGGTTCATGGCGTCTGCGGTTTTTTGTTTGGAGCAGTTAAGCTGAACATAGTGTTTTAATGTCTCGAAATATTCTGTTTTATATTCCGCGTCATACTTCAGTATCTCAAGTATTTCCGGCATGATGAAGGTTCCCGCTTTATCACCGGAACCAAGGCGTATGCATTCCTGCAGAAAGGCATCATAGTGGTCTTTGAAGTATTCGGCTTTACCGTTTCCGTTTAGAAGAGCTATGTCTGCCTGGATCGCATAGGATTTTACCGAATGTAATTTCGCAAAGGGAAGGCTGTATCCAAGCCGTACTTTTTTTCTGATAAGCCGGTCAGGTATATCATGCCCATTGCATAGAAGAATATAGCATTGGTTGCTGATTATGGCACCGACAAGCGTTGGGTCGGAGCTCCTTATATCCACAAGGAATGCCCGTAGTATCTCGATGCGTTCTTTGTCCTTAACATCAGCCTTAACTATATGATAGGGCGGCTTTCCCAGGTATCCGACATTCTCAAGGATTTTTCGTCCGGTGTGTTCTGATTCCGGTGTGTCTTGTAAGAGTAATGCCAATGCCTGCTCATAGGTGGTTCCCGGTGTTTCTGAGGAGACCCTCAGATATACGGCAGCGGCGTTGCTTATATTGATGACTTCGTCTTCATTCATGTTTTCATGAAGAACAATGGTGAGCTTTCCTATGGGTCGTCTCTCGTAAATTATATCCATGATCACAATGTCTTCATCTATATGATCATCATGTAAGAAGACGGGTTTTCGATTTCCGCTTACTTTTTTCAGAAGTCCGTTATCAACCCAGGCATTAACCCTTTCCATGGTTTTGCCGGCATCAAAATCGATGAGATAATCCCTGGCATCCGGATCATGTGATTGGGCCAGAACCCTGTAAGAACCATCCATTATCCAAAAAGGATTTTTAATGTTTAAGGCGCAGGCATCCACGAAACTCTGCAGATCCTTTGATTTTGTTATTATTTCAAATAATTCCTGTTTATTCATAAGGATGATTATAACAAAAAAGACGGAGAAAAAGCATTTGGCATGTGCTTTTTTCCGTCTTATCTTTTCTGCCCACAATTTACTGCTCAATCCGCCGGTGATGGTTAGCTAAGATTTGACCAATATTTCAGGAACAGTAGGGTTTAATTTTCTTTTAAGGTGATCATTCAATTAGCCTTTAGCGTAGTTTGCAGCTTCCTCACCACAGATTCTTCCGCCTGAGAGTGCATTCATCAAAGTTACACCCTCAACTAAAGGATAAGAATTGTTGAACATTTCTGCTACATCATTTCCGGCTGCATAAAGTCCCTTGATCACAGTTCCGTCATCCTTGATTACCTGAAGGTTTGAGTTAACAAGAACTCCGCCGATACCACCAAGTGAAACAGGTCTTGCCTTTACTGCATAAAGTGTTCCTTCTCCAAGGCTCTTCATGTACTTAGAAGCCTTTCCGTATACAGGATCTGCACCATTTTCGCAGGATGCGTTGTAGTCTGCCAATGTCTTCTCAAGTGACTCAGCATCGATACCCATGTTTGCTGCGAGCTCGGAAACATTTGCACCCTTAAATACGATGCCCTTTGAAACTCCGTCCTCGAGAGCAGCGCGGAATTCGGTCCAGCCTTCATCGATTGAGAACATAGGGATGGTAGGCTCATAAGCTACTGCTGTATCAACATCCAGTGCCTTTGCGCCGCCCTCTTCGAGAGCCTTTACCATATCCTCTGAAATGATGGAATAGAAATATTCACCCTGTGTAGCTGCCGCATTTGAGCAGAGAGCTGTGTCATAGTTGAGGTCTTCAGGACAGAATCTTGCAGCACGTCTGTTTACCCAAACGCTTGTAGGCATGTAGATAGCCTTTGCGATCTCATCCTTGCCCTGACCGGTCTGGATACCTGAATAAGAGGTTACACCGTGATATTGCTGGATAGTCTTGCCCTTTCCTGCACCGATGGCACGTGACATGGTAGCGCCGTCACCGGTCTGAGTACCTGTTGTAAATGTCTCAAGAGGGAATCCAACCTCTTCCTCGATCATCTCGGCATTGGCACCGAATCCGCCTGTTCCGAGAACAACTGCCTTACAGGAAATATCGTAGGTTGTGCCGTCCTTTGCAGTTGCGATAACACCTGTGATGGCATCATTCTCAGCCTTGAGTTCGGTTGCCGGTGTCTCGAAGTAAACCTGGCCGCCGGCCTCTGTAAACTTATCGATAAGAGTTGTGTAGTAGCCTGCCTTGTTCTCCTGATCCTTGTAGATGTGATAGGTCTGGAAACCGTCAGCGTGAGCAGCCTGCTCTGTACCCATAAAGGTGAATTCCATTCCGTTCTCCTCGAGCCAGTCGATGGTCTCTCCGGAGCGGTTGGAAATGTTATAGAAGAGCTGTCCGTCATCCATCCAGCAGTTATAATCCTGCCAGTATTTAAGAACATCAGAGGTTGTAAAGGTTCCTGCAACACCTGCCTCCTGCTGATCCTTTGAATCGATACCCATAGGACCGCCTGCAATGATGGATACACCACCGGGAGTTGCGGCTTTCTCCAGGAGGATTACATTGGCACCGTTCTGCTGTGCGGTAAGAGCTGCAGAAACGCCGGTTGCACCTGCACCAACTACAACTACATCTGCCTCAAGTTCCTTTACCTCAGTTGACTTGTTGGCGCCTGTATCCTTTGAAAAGCTGTCAGGATTTCCGCCGGCTGCGGTTATGGCACCCTTTACAGCCTCCATGATGGCATCGGATGTTATGGTTGCTCCCGTAACGGCATCAACAAAAGGTGTGCCTGCATCAACGATAGCCTGAGGAAGCTGCTCCAATGCCGTAGTAGCAACTTCAGGTGTTTCTGTGTTGTCGCCAATCTTTACTTCAGCAATTGCGCCGTCTTTGATAACGGTGGTAACTGTCATTTTTCCGTTACGTCCGTCAACAGTGATGTCATAACTTCCGTCCTTAAGATCTCCACCGGCTCCAGCGCCATCTGCCTGAGTTTCTTCGCTTGTCTCAGCGGCTGCTATGGTTTCGCCTGCAGCTTCTGTTACAGCTTCTGTTGTACTTGCTGTTGTTGCCTCAGGAGTTCCTGTGGCAGCGCATCCTGTCATAACCATTCCTGCAATGAGAACAGTTGATATGATTTTTCTTTTCATGATATTTCTCCCGTATTTCATACTACAATAAATAACGTTAAAAAATTAACATGTGTTTATAATGGCATAGCTTGCTGAAAAAGGACATGTCTGTTTTGGACAAACGGGTTATCGAAAAATCGTCATGGCGGCTAATGTTTATCGCGATGATGATTTTTATAAAAATTTTAGATGTAACCAATGACATTACAACTAGCGAATGATATATTGATGCCACAGGATGTAATCGAAAGAGTTACAGCGAAACAACTTTTCATCTTTCGCAGACTTCAATCGCTATATTGATTCCCCGTCAGACGTGTATCTGAATCTATTAGAACTTGTGAAGGATAAGGACTACTTCGTTCTAACCACAAATGTGGACCATCAGTTCCAGAGAGCAGACTTTGATAAAAAGAGGATGTTTTATACCCAGGGAGACTATGGCCTTCTCCAGAGTGTTGATCCTGAGATTCCTAACACCTTTGATAATGAGGAAATTGTCATGAAGATGATGGAAGATCAAGATTTTCTGAAGAATTCAGAGAGGATATTTGAACTTCCTGAAGATGGCAATATCCGCATGGAGATATCATCTGATCTTATACCGCTATGTCCAGACGATGGCAGAAAGATGCCTACAAATCTTAGAGCAGATGACAGGTTCGTGGAGGATGCAGGCTGGCATGCAGCTAATCAGAGATACAACGAGTTCTGCAGTGAACATGAAAAGCAGCATGTGCTCTATCTTGAAGAAGCACAGATATAGTTTCTCAAGTGGCAAGAAAAACTATTACAAGTACGCAGTATAGACCAAAACAGGCTCAATTCAGACATGATGTTTTGGCTAAGTGTCAAAGATGCATTATTACAAATGTTGAAATGCCAGAGGTTTTAGAAGCTGCGCATATTAAACCACACAAATATAGCGGACCGGAAGAAGTTGATAATGGATTCGCAATGCGTACAGATATTCATATTTTTTTCGATACAGGAAATCTGAGAATATCAACCGAGGGTGATGTGGAGTTATCAGAAATTGCCCGTAGTAATTATGGATGGTCAATACCACCTAAGATAGTTATTCCGGATTATGTGAATAGAAACTATTTACAGTGGCGCTGGGAAAACTACGTTGGAATTTAATACTGATTGAACTAAAGGTGATCAACCGCAAAGGTTGGTCACTTATATTGAAACGGGTGCGGAAGGGCAATGGTGGTAATTGCAAAATTCATAGTGACAAAAATGTCACTTAGATGTACAATGTTGTCACTTTGAAAGAAAGGCGGCACCAGTATGAATCTTGGCAAGGGATCGGAGCAAAATCCGGTCCTTTCACTATGTCCATATATAGAGCGGTTTTACGGCATTTCGACAAGAAAAAGTACACGCAACTCTTTAAGCTGCTTTGCGAGAAAGCTGATGATGTATATGGCGGAAGACTACCGGTTCATGTACGGTGTCTCATCGATGAGGCAGCAAACATCGGCCAGATTCCTAATCTGGAAAAGCTTATGGCAACAATACGAAGTCGTGAGATTTCAGCAGCACTCGTATTACAGGCAAACATTGTACACTCCAAAGCTGGACTGGCTTTAAGATATCATTGCAATTATATTATGAAAAAACAGGGACATGAAGAGCCCACTGGTAAGGCAAAGATTACGCCTACATATAACCTGCCTTGTGCTTATGTTATTCATACTGTAGGACCTATTGTGCAGGGCAGACTTACTCAGCAGCATGAAGAATTATTGGCATCCTGCTATGAGTTTTGTAATAGGTATGTAGGTAAGCATATGCTTTATCTTGAACTGGGTGTAGGTATGAATACGCCTGTAATCATCAAGTTCCCGTTCTGGAAAGCAGTGGAGCGAAATATAAAAGCATTTTATGCTTGCATAAACTATGGAGAGTCCGGTTGTGATAAGAAAATTGCTAAACGCAGCCTTTGTATGGATGCAGATATCGTAAAGGTACTGAGAGACTTAATATAAAAATAATCCGGCTATAGGTAAATTGTCTCTTATAGCTGGAATTCTTGATGTAACTATCCATGTTACAGTGGTGCAATAGATACATCACTGGGAATGGAGGAGAATTCAATGCAGATATCCAGCAGATTTACAGTTGCACTACATATATTTTCATGCGTGGAAACTTTTAAGAATGAGAGAAAGGTCACAAGCGATTTTCTCGCAGGAAGTATCAACACAAATCCTGTCATTATCAGGAAAATACTGGGGCAGTTAAAATCAGCGGGCCTTATCGATGTTGCAAGGGGAACCGGAGGGATAACGGTTACAAGACCCCTTGAAGATATAACCTTCCTTGACGTATACAGAGCCATTGAACCTGTCGAGGATGGAAATCTGTTCAGATTCCATGAAGCGCCAAATCCAAACTGTCCGGTAGGAAGGAATATACATCAGCTTCTTGATAAAAAGCTTGCAGCAATACAGACAGCTATGGAAGAGGAAATGAAAAAGTATACACTGGATGGTCTTAGGAGCGGAATGAACGAGCTTTTGGAAAAAGGTGCATAAGGAATAGGTATATTATGAATTTAAGTATAGTTGGAACAGGTAAAATTGTAGTTGATGCATTGTTTGCCATGCAGCCGGTCAAAGATATAAATCTAATGTCGATATTTGCAAGACCCCACAGCCTTGAAAAAGGAGTAGCGCTTGCAAAGAAATTTGGTATTAATGAAGTCTTCACTGATTATGATGAGATGCTTGACAGTGGTGATGTGGATACGGTTTATATCGGACTGGTAAACATGGTTCATTTTGAATATGCAAAGAAGGCACTGGAAAAAGGTATAAATGTAATACTTGAAAAGCCTTTTGTCGGAAATTATTCGGAGGCAGAAGAGCTGATTGACATTGCAAAAGAGAAGGGCTGCTTTGTTTTTGAGGCAATTACAGTTCTTCACAATGATGTGATCCTTAAGATGAAAGAGGCATTGCCAAAACTCGGAAGGATCCGTATGATGACGGCCAATTATTCTCAGTATTCAAGCCGCTATGACAGATATCTTGCCGGAGATGTTGATCCTGCCTTTGATCCTGCATGCCTGAGCGGTGCTCTTAGGGATATCAATGTCTACAACATCCATTATGCCGCAGAGCTGTTCGGAAGACCTGAAAAGGTTTCGTATCATCCGAACAGAGGATTTAACGGGGTGGACACTTCAGGAACTCTGGTGTTGGAATATGACGGATTCTCTGCTGTATGCACCGGTGCCAAGGATTCAGACAGCCCCTGCTTCGTGACGGTTCAGGGTGAAAAGGGCTATATGAAGATTGACGGAAAGCCGAATGTTGCACCGAATCTTACTATCGTGACTGTTGATGACAGCGGTGAACTTGTAAAGGATGCAGCAGGTGCCATGGCACGGAAAACAATAGTAGAAGAATTTGTTCCACCTGAGACTCATCACAGAATGACCCGGGAATTCATTGATTTTGCCCGGATCATAGATGAGAAAGATTACATGGAATGGGATAGATATGCAAAGGAAACGTTGGATGTGATGAGTGTTCTTGACCGGTGTTGACCATATCCCGGATATAGCAAAGGCCTTTGAAATATTGACAATAAGTAATCGAACGTTTACAATTACAAATGTAAACGTTCGGTTACATTTGTGTAAAGGTATGGTGTCAGATCCCGGAAAGGAAGTAAACATGGGTATAACAATCAGACTTGAAGAAGAAAAAGATTACAGAAACGTTGAAAATTTGATACGCGATGCATTTTGGAATGTTTATAGACCCGGATGTATGGAGCATTACGTTATGCATTGTTTTCGAGAGGATCCGGCATTTATCAAGCAGCTTTTGGACGCCACTCTTGAAAAGGCTAAGGAGGCGGGTTATGGAGCCGTAATCATGGAAGGAAATATCGACTTTTACGGAAAGTCCGGATTCGTTTCATCCAAATCAAAGGGCATACGCTATGCCGATGATCCTGAGGCAGATTATCTTCTTTGTCTTGAATTGAAGCAAGGATACCTGGATGGAATCGATGGGACATGGTCTGATCCGAGCGGGTATTATGTCTGTCAAAATGATCCGGAGGGATTCGAAAAGTTTGAAGCAGATTTTCCCTATAAGGAAAAGAAAAAACTGCCCGGTCAGTTATTCGGATAAAAGCAGTTGTCTCCAATAATTCGTTTAATTGACAAAACATAACCGAGAGTCTACTATCCATGTAAACTCTCGGTTTTTATAGGGATTAAAAATGAAAACTACAAAAGAAGAAATATTACTGGTATCTTTAAGGCTTTTTGCGGAACGTGGATACGATGCGGTTTCCATCAGTATGATCGCGGAAGAAATAGGCATCACAAAAGGAGCGCTTTACAGACATTTTGTCAGTAAGCAGGAGATATACGATAAGATACTGGAAAAAATGACAGAGCTTGATGCCGAAAGGGCTCAGGAGGACAATGTCCCCGTCGAAACCAAAGAGGCTCAGGCTGATTCATATGAAAACCGCAGCTTTCATGAGTTCTGCTGCTTTGCTGTTAATCAGTTTGATTTCTGGACTAATAATGAATTTGCCGTAGCTTTCAGAAAGATGCTTATGCTGGAGCAGTATAAGAGTCCTGAAAAGATGAAGCAGTATCAGGAAATGATCTGCGAAGGGCCGGTGAAGTATTCGGAAGATTTATTAAGTGCCATGATAAGGGAAGATAAGCTTAACGATAAAGCAAAGGTGCTTGGTGCAAGAAACCTCGCCCTGGAATTATACGCACCTTTGTTTCTGATGATACAGCTTTATGATGGCGGTGCAGACAGAAGTTCTAAAACACTGGATGACAGTCTTTCCGTGGAAGATTATATAGCTCTTACACTTGAAACGGGTAAATACGGAGTAGACGGAATGGCGCTCCTTGATGAGGCCAATACTTCTGCGTATGGTAATCCTGAAATCACAAAGGTT
>JAILDF010000105.1 GCA_024689585.1 Oribacterium sp. | reverse complement strand
GAGGCAACAGCAGCAGGCTCAGGCACCATCGGTTTATCACTTTCAACTCTTAACAATCCTTTCTTCGTAACCTTACAGGAAGGTGCTCAGGCAAAGGCTGCTGAGCTTGGAATGGAACTTATCGTTGTTGATGCAGGTGATGATTCTGCTAAGCAGGCAAGTGATATCGAAGATCTCATCTCAAAGAATATTTCAGTTCTTATCGTTAACCCTGTTGATTCTGATGCAGTAGCACCTTCAGTTGAGGACGCTATCGCTAAGGATATCAAGGTTGTTGCAGTAGACAGAATGGTAAATGGCGTTGACGTTGATTGTTCTATCGCATCAGATAACGTAGCAGGTGCTCAGATGGCAGCTGACTATATCGTAGAGCTTGTTGGTGAAGGCGCAAAGGTTGCTGAGCTTCAGGGTGTAAACGGTGCTTCTGCTACTATCGACAGAGGTGAGGGGTTCCACAAGGTAGCTGATGAGAAGCTTGACGTTGTAGCAAGCCAGACAGCAAACTTCAACAGAGCTGAGGGTATGTCAGTTATGGAGAATATTCTTCAGGCTAATGCTGATGTTCAGGCTGTATTCGCTCACAATGACGAGATGGCTCTCGGTGCAGTTGAGGCTGTCAGCGGCAAGGATATCGTAATTGCAGGTTTCGATGCTACAGATGATGCTATCGCAGCAGTTAAGGAAGGAACAATGGCTTGCACAGTTGCTCAGAAGCCTGACCTTATGGGTGCAACAGCTGTTGAGACAGCTCAGAAGCTTATGAACGGTGAGACAGTTGAGAAGTCAATGCCTGTAGAAGTTAAGCTTGTTACTAAGGAAAACGCATAAGTTATAAAGCTTACTTTCAAACATAATCAGTGGGTCAGACAAAAGCTCGTATAAGTACGGCTTGAGCCTGACCCATCTAATTAGTAATGTGATAGAATCGTATAGGGTAGCATGAAACGATTCGGTGTTGAATTTTGACATTCACTTAATGACGTACGGAGATGGACAAGATGGCTACAATACGTGAGGTTGCAAAACTTGCAGGAGTTTCTCCTGCCACAGTTTCCAGAGTTATGAATGGAACTGCAAATGTTGATGATGATAAAAAGAACAGAGTATTGGAGGCCATTGAAAAAACAGGTTTTCAGCCAAACCAGCTGGCAAGGGCTCTGTTCAAGAATTCCTCACGGCTTGTGGGACTTATCGTTCCCAATATCGATAACCCGTTCTTCGGTGAACTGTCCCGTAAGATAGAGGAAGAAGCTTTTAAGCGCGGTTATCACATAGTGCTTTGCAGCTCAGGTAATAACAGTGAAAAGGAACTAAGCAATATCAGTATGCTGAGCCGCATGAAAGCGGACGGAATCATCCTTATCACAAACGGTGAGCATACAGGACAGATGATAAAAGAAACCGATCTTCCGGTGGTGGTTGTGGACCGGCATATGACGGATGGAGGCGAGATCGCCTATATAGAATCCGATCATTATACCGGTGGAGTTCTGGCCGCGGAACACCTATATGAATGCGGCTGCCGGAAGATAGTCTGTCTCCGGGGACCGCAGGAATATGCCAGTGGCAGGCTAAGATTTAAAGGTTATCAGGATGTCTGCAGAAAGTATGGGCTGGAGGAGATGTATATCGATACGGCTTATACCTTCGAAGCGGGTTTGAAATCAGCAGAGCTCCTGCTGGAAAAGTATCCTGAGGCAGACGGAATCTTCGCCGCCAACGATATAGTGGCTATATCTACCTATAAAGTTCTGAAGAACCATAAGATCAAAGTTCCGAAGGATGTGAAGCTTGTGGGCTTTGATGATATCAGGTTCAGTTCCCTGATGACACCGGAGCTTACTACCATAAGACAGCCCATATCAAAAATGGGAGAGCTTGCGGTAGAGATCATCTGTAATTACGCAGAAGGAAAGCCCTATGATACTGCATGTATCCTGGGAGTGGAGCTGATTAAAAGGGAAACCACAAAATAAATATAGTAGTGGGATCGACTTCATACGATTCCTGAAAAAATTGAAAAAAGAGGCATCTAATCTAAAATCAGATTAGATGCCTTTCATAGTTTTGACGAAAATCCGCCGGGGACGGAACCGTTCCCGGCGGATTTGGAAGTCTCATGTATTGCTGTAATATGCGCAGATTATAATTCAGGTATGTTTCTACCCATCAGCCTACAGCTCCGGTGCCATTACCTGCGTAAAGGAGTCTTCCGCCGGAGCGTCTCTTAAATATGAGCTTTCCTGAGGAAGTCCAGCCTGAGGTTCTCCATTCAAGCGTTATGGTATCCTTTCCGTTATAGGTCATATCATACCATTTATCGGATATGGTACTTCTGCAGCCCCAGGTATAACCGTCGGCAGAACCGATTTTAAGTGAATCGCCGTTAGGATTAGCCGAATCATAGAGACTGTAAGGTGTTCCGGAACTCATGTACAAACCAAAATCCATGGAACCGATATAAGCATCACCCGGATCAACTTCAACCCAAAGGTCTACTCTTTTATCCTTGCTGTAACCTGACTGATCACGGTTATCCCAGTTTCCGTCAATGGTGTAATATTCGCCGGAATCATTGTAATTGCCCTGTTTGCCTTTGGATGGATCATATTCTCCACTTTCATCAACGTAATATCCATCCGGGGTCCACGTGTCTCTGAGCATTGTACCGTCGGAACCCATGTAATAGTTTCCTACCCATTGATCTTTAGCTGCGGCACCGCTATTTGTGAGATAATACCAGTTCCAACCGTCACTGTACCATTCATTGGATCTCATCCAGCCATGACTGTCAAATGCATATAATTCATTTTCAATTTCGCACATTTCGTTCGCTGGATAGGATCCATCCGAGTATTTGTACCACCATCCGTAATCTCCCTTTACCCAAGATCCGTATCTGGCTAAAGAAGTAAGACTGAACATCATCACGAGAAAGCACGTCAGCCCAAGGGTTGTTAATGTCTTTTTAAATTTCATCAGTAACCTCCTTTTAAAAAATCTCTCACGAAAAATAAATGTTATATGGTGAATATATCCACCTCAAACATAGATAAAAAACATATTTCTATTATAACAAAAATTATGGAGGAATGTTGCAAAAAATCCGTAATTCCTTTATGTAAGGTACTGAGTGGCGAGAATTGTACGGATGGAATTACATAAGTTTTTCACAGACACTAGGTTTATATATAAAAATATGCTATATTTATGCCTTAGTACTTTAAAGCAGAGGTGTGTGAAAGTGGAACTTATCAGTAAAATTTCAAGCGAGCTCAACAGTATTGTATGGGGAGTGCCGACCCTTATCCTTTTGGTAGGTACCGGAATATATTTCACGGTCAGACTGGGATTCCTCCAGTTTACAAAATTTGGATATGTAATGAAGAACACTCTCGGCAGACTTTTTGAAAAACGGTCTAGTGAGAGTGGTACACTCACTCCCATCCAGGCTCTGACTACGGCCCTGGCGGGAACGGTGGGTACCGGAAATATCGCAGGTGTTGCCGGCGCCATAGCTATGGGTGGTCCGGGAGCCATCTTCTGGATGTGGGTTGCGGCAATATTCGGTATGTGTACCAAATATGCCGAAATCGTTCTTTCTGTCAATTACCGTGAGAAGAATGAGGCAGGAGATTATGTTGGCGGTCCTATGTACTATATAAAGAATGGTCTCGGAGAAAAGTGGAAGTGGTTAGGCATCCTGTTCTCCACTTTCGGAGCTATAGCGTCTCTGGGTATAGGTAATATGACCCAGATAAACACCATCGCTACTTCCATAGGATCTGTATTCAAGTCCTTCAATCCTGAAATCTCAGGTGATAACCTGCAGAGAATCTACATGGTCATCGGAATAATCGGAGCGATCCTTACCGTACTGGTTCTTTTCGGCGGAATGAAGAGAATAGGTAATGTTACCGAAAAGCTGGTTCCTATCATGGCTTTGGTTTACATTATTGTTTCTGTAATCGTTGTTATCACTCATATCGGAAGTCTTGGTGAAGTTTTTTCAAAGATATTTACAGGTGCATTTGCTCCGGCGGCTATAAGCGGAGGTCTCCTGGGTGTTACTATTCAGCAGGCAGCAAAGGCAGGCTTCGGACGAGGCATCTTCTCCAATGAGGCCGGTCTCGGTACAGCGGCTATAGCACATGCGGCGTCAGATGTTGATCATCCGGTTCATCAGGCCATTTACGGTATATTTGAAGTATTCATGGATACAATTGTCATCTGTACACTTACAGCGGTTGCAATCCTTATCTCAGGCTGTGCAGACAACTTTTACGGTAAGTCCGCCGGAACAGATCTGACCATCATGGCTTTCAGTACAACATTTGGTGAAAGATGGGCAGCTATCATTATTGCCTCCTGTATAACCCTTTTTGCGTTTTCGACCCTGCTGTCCTGGAGTCTTTACGGCTCAAGATGTCTTGAGTTCCTGTTCGGTACAAAGGCCATCATCGTATACCAGGCAATTTATGTCATATTTATCGTTGTGGGATCCACAGTTCAACTCAGCCTTGTATGGGAGATTGCAGATACCACCAACGGACTCATGGCTGTTCCGAACCTTATCGCGATTTTGATAATGTCTCCGAAGGTCATTTCTCTCACTAAAGAGCATTTTAAGTGACCCCGTAACAAAAATTCGATTTTGAAATGATAAATAACATTGCCGGGCAAGGCAGGTGGAAGGAAATCCGCCTGCCTTGCTTGTTTTTATTTATTTATGCTGTTTTTTTAGCCGAAGTATCTGATATACGGATTCGAATCCGGTGGTCTGCCTGATCCTGTATAAGGCATCGAAATATTTTTCGGGGGGATGCATTATGAAGATTAAAAAATCAGTATACATAGCTCTTATAATGTCTATATTATTGCTCTGCGCCTGTGGCACTGACAAAAAAACTAAAACCTCTACAAAAAAGCCGAAGGAAGTCATAACAAAAGTTGAGACCGGTGCTGCGGATGAAGAAGAAAATGAGGCTTTGATAGGGGAAGAGGCGCTTAAAAATGCTCTCAGACAGAGACTGGAAAGGTGTTTAGGCATAGAGGGCTCTTCGGGGGCGTCTCTTAAGACTTTACATCAGTCAGTACAGCTTCTCAGGTTAACAAGAGAGGGTGAATATTCGTTAAACATCGTTACTCCTGTTGTCAGGGAGTTTTATGATTCCTTAAGTGACGATGACCGGAGAGATTTTTTGAAGACCTGGGATGGTATCGATTATTACACGGATACAATTCTGAACGATTTTTTTTCCATAAGCGGAATGCTTGAGGATGCCGGCGATCTGGAAATAGGGAAAGAAATATCCTACGACGACACCATGAAGGATAAGTGGGGGATCGTGCGCCAGGGAATAACAGGTGTTTTACCGGAAGCCGTGCCCGAAACAGAAGAAAGCAGTAAAACGGATGAGAGCACTGCTTCCGATGGCAGTAAGATTTCTCTGGAAACTGATGCCGATGGTAATATTATATTACAGGAGACCGATGAAAATGGGGAAGTAATCACTGCTGAGACCGATGCAAACGGAAAACCTGTAAAGTCTGAAAAACAAATAGACACAGATGATGAAGATGAAACAGAAAATGATAACAGGCTTAGAAATAATAACAGACCTACACAGGGAGTAGTTGTCAAAGAGGAGATAGAGACAGAAGAAGAAACAGAAGAAGAGACGGAAGAAGAAACAGAAGAAGAGACATATGAGGAGGAACCGGAGCCTACCGTCAATTATCCAACACTCGGTGATTACTCAGAGACTATACAGCAGGAATTTGGTCCAACCATTGGATATACATCTGCCGATACCGATACCAATACATATGCAAACACCGGAACGGATACATTCACAAATGTGGTTATCGTATCTGTGGATGAGAAGCTGGATCCCGCCGAGCTTGGTGGTCTTTCCTCGAAATATGATCTACGGCTGCTCTATGATTATCAGAATTTTGATATGTATGCATTTTCCTGTGACAGTGCCTCCAATCAGGACCAGATGGAGTTTCTGATGGCATTGCTTAAATCAGAGAATCACATCACTTCCGTTTCGCAGGACAGCAGGGCCGAACTTCACTGATACAGGAAATGTCTTCGTATGAAGCATTCATTTTGAATTGAGAGAAGATATATTGTATTCTTATAGGTAAGGAAATGACATAAGTTTATTTTTCGCAGGAGGGGTTTTCATTATGTGGAAGAAAGGCAAGGTCATAAAAGGCCTCTGGGTCATTTTGATAGTGATAGGCCTTTGTTCTTACTTTGTGTATAAAAAAGGCATTAATGCCAAAGATATAGCTATTGCTGTTCACGGCAGGCTTGCTTCAAATATTGAGACAGAGACATTGGCAGAATTTCAGGTGGAATCCTATAAAGGAGTCATAGGGACCATGGACAGCTTCGATTTCATATCCCGCGTTAACGGGAAAGTTTACGGACTCTATGTAAAGTCCGGCGATGCTGTTAAACAAGGGGATCCCTTAATGCTTATCGATAACCGGGAAGAAGCCAAGAAGTTAAAGAAAGCCTGGGATGAAGCCATCGGAAACATTGAGCCTGTAAAAGAAAAAACCCTTGCGGCAGCGGAGGAACTGAAAAGGATAACTCCTTTGTACAATAAGGGCGAAATGACCCCGGAGGACTACAAGACTCAGGCGGAAGCATTGAACCGATGCACGGAGGAGCTTGCCGAAATCATAAAAAATTCCGATATGGCTAAGATAAAGTATGACATAGCTGTGGAAAACAGTTATATCACAGCTCCGGCGGATGGGGTTATCACAGATCTTCACCTTGAAAAAAAGGAAGACATTTCCAGTGGGACAAGGCTTTGCGGGATAACGGAAACAGATATAAAATATATAGAGTTCACAGTGAAGGAGGATTTATTTCCTGATATTTTTCTCGGTGAACCGGTGACGGTGACAGCAGATGAAGTTGATCACAGAGGCAGTATCATCGAAATAGATCGAATAGTGGATGCATCGGGACATCACAGGGTAAGGGCGATCATATATGATCCCCGGGAGCTCAGCGATGATCAGAGAGTGGAAGTTCGATTCGGTTATAATGAAACAACAGAAGGTACAGATGAAGTCCCACAGGATAGTGTTAAGATTAATGAAGCTGAAAGCCTGAGTGTGGCCGGGTAGCCATTTAGGAGAAACCATTATGGATCATATTTTTTCCGGAAAACGATATCAGGATGCATTACAGTTTGCATCCCATGCCCACAGAAAACAAATGCGCAAAGGTTCGGATGTGCCTTATATCATCCATCCTATCGAGTGTTCTATGATCGTAGCTTCTATCACAGAGGATGAGGATGTAATCATAGCGGCACTGCTTCATGATGTAATAGAGGATACCGATTATGGTTATGAGGATATAAAAAATCGTTACGGGAAAAGAGTTGCGGACCTGGTTCAAAATGAAACTGAGAACAAAAGAAATGATCAGCCCCGTGAGAGTACCTGGGTCATAAGGAAGAAGGAAACCATAGATCACATCGAACAGGCGGAATATGAGACGAAGCTTATTTGTCTCGGAGACAAGCTTTCCAATATACGTGCCTCCGTCAGGGATTATGAAAGTGACCGTGACTCTTTCTGGGATCGTTTCAATCAGTCTGATCCGGTATTTCAGGGGTGGTACTACCAGACCCTGAGGGATATTCTGGCAAAGGACTTTTCAGACAGCGACGCCTGGAAAGAATATGATGAACTCTGCAGTAAGTTGTTTGGAAACCTGGATCTCAGGGAGATAGAAAAGAAGATATCCGATTAACCTGCAAAGGGAAACGCTTAACCGGCGTTTCTCTTTTTTGCTTTTAGAGAATCTCCGTAATACCATCTCGACTTTCATGCCGGTTTAGTGCAATAATATGCTTATCGATTTTCAGGAGGAATTCAGCTTGACTTTAAAAGAATTGGAAAAAGGAAAAACAGCCACTATCGAAAGCATAGGTGGAGAAGGTGCCTTACGTCAGCATTTTCTTGACATGGGACTTATACCGGGAGTGGATGTGACACTTATAAAGTTTGCACCCATGGGAGATCCCATGGAGCTCAGGATAGCCGGCTATGAGCTGACAATAAGACTTTCGGACGCGGATAAGATAGAAATCAGAGATGTGAGAAGCGGAGGAAGTCCGGAACCGGATGGGAAGCCGGATTCATATAAGGATATTCCGCACCCGTCTCTCGGCGAAGAAGCTGATAAGCCTGAATACTATGTTGAACACAAGAAGAAAGAGGCAAGAACCGGAAAGCTTACATTTGCACTTGTAGGTAATCAGAACTGCGGAAAGACGACATTGTTTAACCAGCTCACGGGAGCAAA
>JAILDF010000054.1 GCA_024689585.1 Oribacterium sp. | reverse complement strand
TCTGATTTTGTTGATACCAGAGTTCGGGAAGGTGAAAACCTTAAAGCGGATCTTCTCGGAAAGCTTGATGAAATGGAAGCCATCGTCGAAAGAATCGATGAGAGATCTCCTGAGATTGCGGCAGCATTTGAACAAAAGCTTCGTGCAAAGGTTGAAGAGCTGCTCGGAACTGCCGGAATCGATGAATCACGTATAGTCCAGGAAGTTACCATGTATTCTGACAAGACCTGTACGGATGAAGAAAGGGTTCGCCTCCACAGTCATATTAAAAATATGAAGGAAAAGCTCGAAAAGGGCGGCTCTGTGGGAAGAGAACTTGATTTCCTGGCACAGGAGATGAACCGTGAGGCCAATACAACCCTCAGCAAGGCTAATGATCTTATAATTTCAGATGATGCTATCGGACTCAAAACTCTGATAGAGAAGATAAGAGAACAGATTCAGAATCTGGAGTGATGACATTAACACTGTCATGCAGAACCGGCTTTTGCCAATGTTAAATACTCGTATGTGTGGATGACGGGTTTGCGTTATAATTCTGAATCCTGTATAAAGCAGAGAGTTTTGATGGCATTTACAGAGAGGAACATTTTATGAACAAAGGATCACTGGTTGTGGTATCGGGCTTTTCCGGTGCAGGCAAAGGTACTCTTATGAAGAACCTGCTTGCCAAATATAACAATTATGCCCTGTCTATATCCTGTACCACCCGTAAGCCGAGAGAAGGAGAACTTGACGGACGCGAGTATTTCTTCAAAACAAAGGAAGAATTTGAAGAGATGATCAAAAAGGATGAGCTCGTGGAGTACGCACAGTATGTAGATAACTACTACGGCACACCGAAGGAGTTTGTCCGGTCGCAGCTTGATGCCGGAAAGGATGTGCTTCTGGAGATAGAGATCCAGGGTGCTCTCAAAATAAAAGAGAAGTTCCCGGATGCGGTACTTGTCTTCATTACAACTCCTTCGGGAGAAGAGTTGAAGAGCCGTCTTATAGGAAGAGGGACAGAAGCTCCGGAAGTTGTGAAAAAGCGACTTGAGAGAGCTGTTCAGGAGTCAGAAGGCGTAGAAGCCTACGATTATATTTTAATAAATGATGATATTGACACATGCACCGAAAAATTGCATAATCTCATTCGTGCTCAGCACGAAAGAGCGGCTCAGCATATTGATATCATTGAAAATGTGAGAAAAGATCTTAGGAGGATAGAAGATGTCACAGCAAACATATAATGACCTGATCGATGCGGCTAACAATACCAATGCCATTCAGGATGACACCGATAAACTTGTAGAAAGCAGATATTCTGTTGTTATCGCAAGCGCAAAGCGCGCAAGACAGCTGATCGATGGTGCGGAGCCTGTTCTCCCTGTAGATCCCAGCAGAAAGCCTCTTTCAATTGCAGTAGAGGAGCTTGCAAAAAATGCCATAACCATCAAGCGTGGAACTGAGGTAGAGGACGAGATCAGAACCAATGCAGTTGAAAAGCGTTTTGATTTTGCTACAGAAGAATATGATGAGGAAGATGATGGCACTTCTGAGATAATTGACAATTCACCTTCAGCATCATCAGAAGATGACTATAATTCCGATAGCGAAGCATAAACATGAAGATACATATGATATCTCTCGGTTGTGATAAAAACCGGGTTGATAGTGAAAAGATGCTCAGTAATCTGCTGGAGAAGTATCCCGGGTCAGAGATAACCGATGATCCGGCAGAGGCTGATATCGCTATCATAAATACCTGTTCTTTCATCGGAGATGCAAAGGAAGAGAGTATAAATACCATTATTGAAATGGGTGAATATAAGCAGTCGGCGAATCTTAAGAAAATCATAGTCGCCGGCTGTTTAGTTGAGCGCTATAAAGACCAGATCAGGAAGGAATTGCCTGAGGTTGATGAGGTTATGGGTATAAGTGATTACGTGGATAAGCTGGATGTTCAGCTTGCCCGCGTTGATAATGCTGACAATTACACCTCATACCTGAAGATTGCCGAAGGCTGCGATAAGTATTGCACTTACTGTATCATTCCTTCATTAAGAGGACATTATCGTTCAGTTCCCATGGAGCATCTCATAGAAGAAGCCAGGATGCTCGCGGAAAGAGGAACTAAGGAACTTATCCTTGTGGCTCAGGAGACAACCTTATATGGAAAGGATATTTACCATAAGAAGGCTCTTCCGGAACTTCTCGAAAAGCTGTCAGAGATAGGGGGTATCGAGTGGATCCGTATTCTCTATTGCTATCCGGAAGAAATCGATGATGAACTCATCGCTGCCATCCGTGACAACAAAAAGGTTGTTCATTATCTTGATATACCTATACAGCATGCCTCGGATCATATTCTTGAGAACATGCACAGAAAGACAAGACAGGCTGAGCTTAAGGAGAGGATAGCTGCGCTTCGTAATGCTATTCCCGATATAGTTCTGAGAACCACTCTTATTACGGGATTCCCGGGAGAAACAGAAGAAGACTTTGCCATCCTGAAGGATTTTGTAAAGGAAATGCGTTTTGACAGGCTTGGAGTATTTCCGTATTCTCAGGAAGAGGGCACTGCGGCGGCAGAAATGAAACCTCAGATCCCGCAGAAGATAAAGCTTCAGCGTCAGGACGAGATAATGAAGCTTCAGCAGGGTATTGCTTTTGAAAAGGCAAGAGAGCAGGTTGGACGGGAGCTTCGTGTTATCATCGTGGGTTATGATCCTGAAAACAATATGTATCTCACCCGTTCATACATGGATAATCCTGATATCGACAGTCTGGTTTTTGTTGATGCAGGAGATTACAACAATAAAGTTTCCGGTGATATGATCGACTGCCGTATTATTGATGCAGACGGTTATGACCTGATTGGGGAGCGTATCTGATGAATTTACCAAATAAACTGACTTTACTTCGTGTTGTCATGATCCCGGTTTTTGTGTTCCTGCTTCTTTTTAAAGGGGGCACAGATCAGAATATGCGTATAGCGGCGCTGGTAGTATTCTGCCTTGCTTCATTCACGGATTTCCTGGATGGACAGATTGCGCGCCGTCAGAATCTCGTGACTGATTTTGGAAAATTTATGGATCCCCTTGCGGATAAGCTTCTGGTGTGCTCGGCTCTGATATGTCTTATTGAGCTTGATCAGCTTCCGGCATGGTATGTGATCATCATCATTGCCCGAGAGTTTATCATTTCAGGTTTCAGACTGGTGGCGGCTGACAACGGAATCGTTATAGCAGCCTCCTGGTGGGGAAAATTCAAAACGGTATTTCAGATGTTTACTGTTATCCTTTTGATCATTAATGTTCCTGCTTTGAAGCTTGTCACGGATATATTTGCAGTCATTGCTTTGATTCTTACCATAGTATCTTTAGTGGATTATATGGCAAAAAATATCAGGGTTATTACAGAGGGCGGAATGTAAATTTGTATGATCTTTTCTAAAAATATGTTTTGGGGCAGACATGCTGCGGAACATAAGAAGTATATACTTGAAAATCTTCAAAAAAGGCACTTTCAACCTGGAGCGTATGTCATTGTTGAAGCAAAGAGCCCGAATCTTTATGAGATTTATAATCAGGCCATGTTTCTGAATCCGAAACTGGATACGGAAAATGTTGAAATACTTGGCATAGGTTACGGTTACAAAGATGCGGTGGATTGTGTCACAAAGATGATACTGGCCAGAAAAGATATTTAAACTAAACCATTAAACAAGGAGGAATTGATGATTGTCCTGACGATATTAAAAGTCATAGGCGGCATACTCCTCCTTTTTTTGTTGCTGATCCTGCTGCTTCTGGCAGTCATTCTGTTTGTTCCCATAAGATATGCTTCCGAAGGATATAAGGGCGAGGAGTTAACGGATTATAGTATAAATTTCAAAGCCGACTGGCTGATGAAAATCGTACGTTTCAAAGCTGTCTATACAGATGAGGGACTTCAACTTCTTCTGAAAGTGTTATGGATAACACTTATGAAATCTCCGGAGGAGGATGAACCTCAGGAAGAGGCAGAAGCTTTGAAAGAAGGGGATTTGGAAGAGACAGAATCCGGGGAGTATGAATCCAGGGAGGCAACAGAAGCTCTGAGAGAAGCGGAGTCAATGGAAGAAACAGAGCCCCAGGCTGATACAACATATTCAAGTGGTCCTGTTTTGGAATCAGATGAAACAGAAACATTTCAAGATAAAACCGAAGATACAGGCCTAAATCAAAATCAGATTTCAGTAAAAACTGAAAAATCATCGGAGTCATTGGCTCGAACTGAAGAAACATCGGTGACTGTTACCGAATCATCAGAGATTTCGAATCTGGAACAAGCTGATGTTGAAGATATCAGTACAACCGAAACTGATATTACCGATGAAGTATCCGTCATAGAACCTTCGGATGATATAGAACCGGTTGAACCTGATCAGGAAAAAGAACCTTCCGAAACTTCGGAGCAAAGCCCTGAGCAGGCAGCCGACAGCAAAAAATCCAACACCAGACATATAATAGAAAAAACACTTTTAGATAAAATCAAAGAGCAATTTGCGGCATTTCTTGGTAGAATAAAGGATGTTGTTCAAAATATAAACAAAATAAGAGAACAGATAAACGATCCTGAAAATCAGAAGGCAGTCGGGCTTCTCGTAAAAAATGTCCGGTATCTTATAAAACACTATAAATTCCGAGTGCTGAAGGGACATTTTGTATATGGATCTGAAGATCCTGCAACTGTGGGTCAGGTTCTGATGTACCTGAGTTTGCTGCATCCTCTGTATGGAAGAGAGTTTTCCATCGAACCGGTATTCAACAGACCTGTTATGAAAGGGGATATGAACTTCAAAGGACATATCAGGCTGATACATCTTTTGGTCTCGATCGTTGAACTTATGATGAATAAAAAAATCCGACTGGTAGTCGCAAACCATTTCAAGGGGGATTAGTGATGGATGAAAATAACAACAATAATGTACAGAATATTTTAAACACTCTGTTTCAGGGGATGGATGGTTTTGTAAATTCCAAGACAGTTGTGGGCGAGCCTGTTAAGGTTGGTGATGCAACATTGATCCCGCTTATTGAAGTCAGCTGTGGTATGGGAGCAGGAGGATTTGTAAAGCCCAAGGAGACAAAAGAGGGAGAAGGCGGTGCGGGAGCATTAAGCTCGAGAATCACCCCAACAGCTATTCTTATTTTACAGGGCGGCAACACCAAGCTTGTTAATATCAAGAACCAGGATGCCATGACAAAGATCCTTGATATGCTGCCGGAAGCCATCGATAAGATAACCGGCGGAAACAGAGTCTCCAGGGATGCCCAGGCTGCTGCCGACAAAATAGCTGATAATGCTGAAGACACATATATGGTGGATGAGATTTGATCCGGCTGTCACTCTGAAATTGCAGATGTCAGCTGCAGACCGGCCAGATCCGGTTATGCACCGGATGTTGCAGCTTAATATAGCCTGAGCAAATCGTCAGCTTGGCAATTATTGCTAAATTTGATCCTCGTAATAAAAGTTTTTTTTGTAAAATAAAGCTTGCATTATAGAATGATATTTGATAGTATATTCAAGTCGCGAATTCAGATGTGCATCTGATTCGATTATTGTGAAAGGGAGGTGCAACCATGGCAAAATGCGCAGTTTGTGAGAAGGCAGTTCACTTCGGAAATAAGGTAAGCCATTCACATAGAAGATCAAACAAGATCTGGAAGGCTAACGTTAAGTCAGTCA
>JAILDF010000041.1 GCA_024689585.1 Oribacterium sp. | reverse complement strand
AGTACAGCCCAAAAAGGACATGGAGATTTTTTCGGAGGTCTTCAACTACACCTTTTTACTTCAGTGTGACGATGAGATAAATCCCTACGTGCCCCAGAACTGCATCTTTTTTGCATCTGACGCACCTCTGGACATGTAAACTCGCAGTTATCCACCGGGGACGGTTCTCGCCTGCGAGAACCGTCCCCGGTGGATAAAGGTTTTCTGATCCAATCTATGGAGGAAACTACGAATATGAAAGCAAATTACCACACTCATACCAACTTCTGCGACGGCAGCGATTCCCCGGAAGAGGTTGTGCAGGAAGCCCTTAAGAAAGGCTTCACTCACCTCGGCTTCAGCGGCCACATGGACCCGGGCGTTTCCATGGATTTCGAAAAATATTTAGAAGAAATTAACCGCCTGCAGAGTCTCTATAAAGGTAAAATCCAGATTTTCCGAGGGGCCGAGCTTGATAATGTCTACGCCCCGGAAACAGTCACCGGAGTCGAATACTATATCGGTTCCACACATTTTATCCCTATCCCCGGAAGTGAGCTCTGGCAGAAAACCGCACCCTATGGCACTCACAAAGAAGGAGATCCGGATTCTGAGGTCTACGGCGTGGATGGCTCACCCGAGGCTGTCCATGACAACTGCAAAAAGTATTTCAACGGAGATTACTATGAAATGTCCGAAAGATATTTCGCCTTTGAGTCAATGGTTTGCGACAGACTGAAGCCCACCTTCATCGGACACCTGGACCTCATCACCAGATTCAATGATCTCCCCAAAGAAGATGGCGGACATTTCCTTGATGAAAGCGATGAGAAATATCTCGCGCCTGCCAGAAAAGCCATAGACAAACTTGTGACCTACGGCATACCCTTTGAAGTGAACCTGGGAGCCGTAAACCGAAAGAGAAAACATCAGCCGTATCCGTCTCTTGAGCTTCTTAAATACATAAAAGAAGCAGGCGGAGAAGTCCTCCTGTCATCAGATGCCCACCAAAAGGAACTCCTGGACGGAGCATTCGAAGAAGGCATTGACTTCATAAAAGAAGCCGGCTTCCACCGCATAAACATACTTTGCAGAAGATCCGACTTTGAATACGTAATTCCAGCCAAAAATACCAAAGATAATACCGGCGGCCCTCTTTACTGGAAACAGCTTCGAATTTAGCCTTTATCCGGCGGATGAAACATTAAAACGTTTTGTCAGCCGGATATTTTTTATTATTCTCGCGTGGTTGTGTAATCGCTTTCAACAAAATGCTGTGATAAGCCTTAAACCATTCATATTATTTGTGAGACTCATCAATTGATGAAATTCAGAAAAGCATTATTATAGGATACTAATAAATGTAAAGGTTACTTATCATCAAACCGGTGATTTAGCAGAGGAGGAACGTGAAATCCTCCTTTTAATTTGAAATAATTGGGATTTAAATAATGAACAGTGCAAATACAGTAGGTCTTGGTCACATAACAAATAGTTTTGAAAAAGATAAAACACCATCAAATACATCAACCATGTCATCTAAGCCGAAAACATCAAAAAAAATGAATCCCGCCACCAAAGCCGCCAAATCCTCAGTCAACATGCTCGAAGGCTCCCTCCTGGACAAGATCCTGCTTTTCGCCATCCCCCTGGCCCTCAGCAGCATGATCCAGCAGCTTTTTAATACCGCCGACACCGCAGTGGTTGGCCGCTTTGCAAGCTCCCAGGACATGGCGGCAGTAGGTGCCAATGCCTCCGTCATAAGTCTCATCGTTTCCCTCTTCATCGGACTTTCCGTAGGTGCCAATGTTGCCATCTCGAGACTCATCGGCTTAAACAAAACCAAAAAGATCAACGATGCCATTGGCTGCATTATGCTTCTTGCAGGAGGCAGCGGAGTAGTGCTTTTATTTGTGGGCATACTGTTATCAAGTCCCATACTTACCGCCATCAGCACACCATCTGATGTGCTTCCCTTAGCCATAAAATATCTCCGCATCTATTCGGTAGGCATGCCCTTTATCATGCTCTACAACTTCGGTTCAGCGATTCTCAGAAGTAAAGGCGACAGCAAAACACCCCTTTACTCCTTGATAGTAGCCGGCGTGGTCAATGTCGTCCTTAACCTGCTCTTTGTAATCACCTTTAAACAGGGTGTTGCCGGAGTAGGTTATGCCACCGTGATCTCCAAC
Source organism: Oribacterium sp. (assembly GCA_024689585.1). GTDB lineage: Bacteria > Bacillota > Clostridia > Lachnospirales > Lachnospiraceae > Oribacterium. Next base: position 498 of record JAILDF010000041.1, on the reverse strand, counting down.
ATCATATCTTCGGGTCTTGTGGTGCAAACCCTCGTTAATGGAGAAGAAGATTTCAGATTAAAGCTCAGCAAACTAAAGCCTCAGAAAGATGTTTTATCCATTGTACTTAAGATCGGAGTTCCCGCAGGCCTTCAGGGCGTAATATTTGCCATAGCAAACACAGTTATCCAGAGCTCCATTAACAGCTTCGGTTCAGCCGCAGTAGCCGGCTCCACTGCCAGCCAGAACATGGAGTGTATGAGCTTTTTCTTGATCAATGCCTTCAACCAGGCAGCAACCACCTTCATCAGCCAGAACTACAGCGCAAAGAAGCCTGAGAGATGCAGGAAGATATTCATCATGTGCCTCGTAAGCGCATTCTTATCCTGCGGACTTATTAATGTTCTTTCACTGGTTTTCCACGACAGCATCATTGCCATCTTCACCGGAGACCCTGAGGTAGCAGCATTCGCCCTTACCCGTATGTCTCACGTAATGATCTTTCAGTGGATGGCCGCC
>JAILDF010000253.1 GCA_024689585.1 Oribacterium sp. | reverse complement strand
GGCGCAAGTCTCAGATCTATCTGCTGTGAAGCGATAGGGGACCAGCCACTGGCCATGGAATCTGTACATTTTCCGCCAATGACTACATCAGGATGATCCGGGCCGTTATAAGCTCCCAGGAATGCGTCACGACTTGTGTCGAAACCGGATACCTTACTGTTCACACCGAGGATGGCATAGTGATTTCTTCTTTCCCTGTACTCTGTCTTATGAAAGAGAACAGAGCCTTCACCGGAAATCTCAACCTCACCTGTACTTAAATTTCTCTGGAAGTTCTTCATGTCATCATCCGCATTCCAGAGGCACCACTCAACATAAGAGAAGAGTGACAGTTCAGCTGTTTCCGGACCCTTGTTTGTGAGAGTGATCCTTGAGATCTCACAATTGTCCTCCATGGGAACAAAGGTAAGAAGCTCTGCCATAACCCCATCCTTAGATGATGTGAATCTGCTGTACCCAAGGCCATGACGGCACTCGTAGCTGTCAAGCTCAGTCTTTACCGGCTGCCAGCCCGGATTCCAAACCGTATCACGGGATTTATCCTTTATGTAAAAATACTTTCCGTTATTGTCGTAAGGAACATTGTTATATCTGTACCTTGTAAGGCGGAGAAGCTTTGCATCTTTATAGAAGGAGTAGCCTCCGCAGGTGTTGGAGATCAGGGAGAAGAATTCCTTATTGCCAAGATAGTTTATCCAGGGCAGGGGTGTCTTTGGAGTGGTGATAACGTACTCACGGGCAGCGTCATCAAAGTAACCGTATTTCATATAATGCCTCCGTTTTACTTAATCGTTTAAGTTGAATATAGTCGGATTATATAGTCGATATTGATATTTAGCAATAGTATTTTGCAAAAAATACCAGAAATCGTTTACTGAAATTTTCCGAAAAAATACCCTAATTCGGTTCCAAAACCCCGGAAATTAAATTTTTTCCGCGTAACTCCGCCATGTAAACCGGTCAGAGTGTGAATGATATACAAAATAATTCAAAAATAGTATTGCATCTACCGACACATTGATGTATATTAGCGTTACGAAAACGATTAAGTTAAACAATTGGAAAACAACATGACAAGAAAAACAGTATCATTAAAAGACATTTCCAACGCCTGCGGAGTATCGGTCGCAACAGTGTCAAAAGCGCTGAATGACCACCACGACATAGGCGAGGACACAAAGGAACATATAAGAAAGGTAGCTGAAGAGCTTGGTTACAGGCCAAACGCAGCTGCCCAGGCATTGAAAACAAACAAGACCTATAACATCGGAGTCCTGTTTGTAGACGAGGCTCACAGTGGTCTCACTCATGATTATTTCTCCCATGTGCTGGACAGCTTCAAAACCACCGCAGAGGAAAACGGCTACGATATCACCTTCATAAACTCAAGTAAGCGAAACGAAAACAGCACTTATCTGTCCCATGCTTTATACAGAGGTTTTGACGGAGTGGTCATCGCCTGCGTAGACTTCTATGATCCCCAGGTTTATGAGCTTGTAAGCAGCAGCATACCGGTGGTCACCATTGATCACATGTTCGACAACTGTATGTCGGTTCAGTCCGACAACATTAAGGGCATGAAGGAAATGCTTCATTATATATATGATTGCGGTCACAGAAAAATCGCATATATACATGCCCACGAAAACACTTCGGTAACTCAGGGCAGACTTGCCTGCTTCTATAACACTCTGCAGGAGCTTAATGTTTCTGTGCCCGACGAATATGTCGTAACAGCACCTTACAGAAACACCGACAAAACCTACGAGGCCTCAATGAAGCTGCTGAATCTCGAAAACCCGCCCACCTGCATTATATGTCCGGATGATTTTTCATCCTTCGGATGCATAAATGCAGCAAGAGAGATGGGTCTCAGAATTCCCGAGGACATTTCAGTAGCCGGTTATGACGGAATCGAACTCGCCAGAAGGATAAGCCCGAGACTCACAACAGTAGTTCAGGACACAAAAAAGCTTGGATCTCTTGCAGCAGAGAAGCTTATAGCTCTTATCAACAACCCCAAGGGAACCCTTATCGAACACCTTCTTGTAGAGGGACAGCTCGACGAAGGCGAATCTGTTTCAAAGCTTTAACGAAATAGACATAAACTCTCTATTCCTACAAAAGCCGCAGAGCGCCGCCATCTTATTTCCGGTGGCCCTCCGGCAACAAAAGTACCGGCTCTCAGCCGATAACAACAAATACTATTCAATAAAAAACAATGGAGGCAATCAATTATGAGACGATCAATGCTTAGTTTATTACTCACAGCCACAGTTGCAGCTGGTGTGCTGACAGGATGTGGAGACAGCAGTACTCACGAGGCAACAACCGCAGCCGCAGAAGGAGCCGGAAAGGTTCTTAACATCGCAGCCTGGAACGAAGAATTCAAATCCCGTCTTATTGATCATTATCCCGGATATGAGGAAGTAGACGGAACCACCGGAAAGATCGGCGATATAACAGTAAAGTGGCATATCACTCCAAACCAGGAGAATGCTTACCAGAACAGACTGGACGAGATACTTCTTGCCCAGGACAAGGCTCCACAGGATGAGAAGCTTGACCTTTTCCTGGTAGAAGCTGATTACGCAATAAAGTACACAGATACAGACTTCACAGTTCCTCTTACAGACCTTGGCATCACAGCAGAAGATATGAAGGATCAGTACAAGTACACACAGGACGTTGTTACAGATTCAAAGGGCGTTATCAAGGGAAGCTCATGGCAGGGATGTCCGGGAGTCATGATCTACAACAGAAAAGCCGCTGAAGAAGTATTCGGAACACAGGAGCCGGAAGAGGTTCAGAAGCATTTCTCTGACTGGGACAAATTCAACGAATCAGCAGCACAGCTTAAGGACAAGGGTTATCATGTAATATCCTCCATGGCTGATACCTTCAGAATCTACCAGAACAATTCAAAGCTTCCATGGGTTACAGAAGATAAGAAGATTCAGGTTGATGACAACCTTCTCAAGTGGGTTGAGGATTCAAAGAAGCTTGTTGACGCAGGTTACTGCGAGACTTATGACCAGTGGACAGATGACTGGACAAAGGGCTTCTATCCTGAAGGAAATGTATTTGCTTATTTCGGACCTGCATGGCTCATCGATTTCTCAATGGCAAAGGACGTTGAAGGTTCCATCGCTCACGAAGGCGGCTGGGGTGCTATCGAAGGACCTCAGGGCTTCTACTGGGGCGGAACATGGATCTGCGCAGCTGCAGGAACAGACAATGGAGACGTAGTTGCCGACATCATCAGAAAGATTACCTGCGACCCTGAAATCATGAAGGACATCGTTCTCAAGGACAACGATTTCGTAAACAACAAGCCTGTTATGGAAGAGCTCGCAAACGATGATTCTTATGCCAACGAAGTTCTCGGCGGCCAGAACCCTCTCAAGATGTTCTGCGCAGGCGCTGACAAGATCAACATGGCCAACCTTACAGCTTACGATCAGGGACTCCTCCAGGATTTCCAGTCAGCTATGGGCGACTACATTAAAGGCAGCTACAACTCTGTAGACGATGCAATGGAGCAGTTCTATACACTCGCTACAACAAGATATCCTGATCTTACCCGTTGATATTTCCGGTCCATTAACATCATGAAAAACATTTTTTCTCACACATCATCTCTTTTTTCAAATCATGGTTATACAGCGGATTGCCTTCCGGAGGAAATCGGGAGGCAATCCAAGGCAAGACCACTTTGGAGGTTTCACATGGCTAAGAAGTCATCCGGCACAACTGCCAGATACAATCGCTGGGGTTATATATTTCTTATACCGTTTTTCCTGGTATATGTAATCTTCAGTTTCATCCCTTTGGCGTCAACCATCTATAACAGCTTCTTTGAGAACTATTATTCCGGTCTGACCCAGATAGGGCCTAAATTCATAGGACTCGAAAATTACATAAAGCTTCTCTCATCACCGGAGATCTGGAAATATCTCGGCAACACTCTTATCATGTGGATAGGCGGATTTATCCCTCAGATAACAGTGGCCCTCATCCTTGCATACTGGTTCTCTGATCCGAGCCTTAAGCTTAAAGGCCAGAGATTTTTCAAGACAGTCATCTATATGCCAAACCTTATCATGGCATCAGCATTTTCAATGTTATTCTTCGCTCTTTTCGCAGATGCGGGCCCTATAAACCAAATGCTTATAAGTCTCCACATCCTGAAAGAGCCATTCAAATTCATGAACAGCATCGCAGCATCCAGAATACTGATAATGCTTATGAATTTCCTTATGTGGTTTGGTAATACAACCATTCTGTTACTTGCAGGCATGCTGGGAATCGACGGTTCCCTTTACGAAGCGGCAGAAGTTGACGGAGCAAGTGCTTCCCAGATTTTCTTCCGCATCACTATGCCGATACTCCGTCCGATCTTCATCTATGTTCTCATCACTTCACTTATCGGCGGACTTCAGATGTACGATGTTCCTCAAATCCTCACAAACGGAAAGGGTACACCGGCAGGTTCAACCACAACAGTTATCATGAACCTGAACCAGTACTTAACAAGTAAGAATTTCGGAATGGGCGGCGCCCTTTCAGTCTATATGTTTATCATCACAGGCATACTCAGCTTAGTGGTATTCAGGATAAACAGTGCAAAGAAAGATTAATGTGAATATTCCTGTTCACCGCCTTCAGTTCCGCCGGTCAGGGGACTGAACTGAGATTAGTAAAAATAAATCATCATCTATGCCGTCAGCGAAAGGGCGGCAGAACGGAGATAATAATGGAAACTCATGCAAGCAGCGGCCTTCCTGTCGGGACCAGAAGAGCCATAGCCTATGTGGTACTTGGCATTTTTACATTCCTGTGCCTCATATGGTTTTACATACTTCTCATAAACGCAACAAGATCTCATGCAGAGATGACCCGTGGTTTCACCATGCTCCCCAGCACTCACATCTTTGAAAACTGGGAAAACCTGGTAAACGGAACCATACCTATAGCAAAGGGTTTTGTAAACAGCCTTACAGTATCTGTTTGTTCCTCAGTCCTTTGTGTATACTTCTCAGCTATGACAGCCTACGCCATCAATACCTACAGATTCAAGGGAAGAGATGCCATAGCAGCATTCATCCTGGCCATCATGATGATCCCGGGACAGGTTACAGTCCTTGGCTTCATCCAGCTCATTAATAATATGAAGCTCGATGATACCATTATCCCGCTCATCATCCCTTCCATAGCTTCACCGGTTACTTATTTCTATTTCAGACAGTACATGGCAAGCAACCTTCCCATGTCACTGGTCGAGGCAGCAAGAATCGATGGTTCCGGAGAATTCAGAACCTTCAACACCATCATCATGCCTCTCCTGAAGCCGGCAATCAGTGTTCAGGTTATCTTCAGTTTTGTGGGCAGCTGGAACAACTACTTTACACCGGCCCTCATTCTTCACACCGATTCCAAAAAGACACTTCCGGTTCTTATCGCACAATTACGAGGTGCCGACTGGCTCAGATTCGATATGGGACAGGTTTATATCATGATAGCTGCCTCCATTTTCCCTGTTATCCTGATATATCTTTTCTTATCTAAATATATCGTAGGCGGCATCACCTCAGGTGCCGTAAAGGGATAATTCAAAAAACCCATCGGGATCATCTTAGTCCATGATTAACCACAAACATGGCTTGGATGATCCCGTCTTATAAAAACACATACTACACAATAAACAGAAACCGATCAGCTTTACCCATGACCGGGATGATTCCGTTTCTAATAATATATTGTTGAATATTGCAAAGGATGAAACTATGACTAAAGAACAGATAGAAGAGCTCGTTCAGAAGATGACTCTGGACGAAAAGATCGGCATGCTTCACGGAAGCGGATTCTTTCACAATGACGGAGTTGAGCGTTTTGGTGTTCCTCCGCTCATCACCTCCGACGGTCCCATGGGCGTAAGAGGCGAGTTTTATGACAGCAAATGGATATCCCTTAACTACCAGGATGACCTCGTGACCTACCTTCCCTGCAACAGTGCACTTGCCAGCACCTTCAACAGAGAGCTCGCTCATGAGGAGGGTAATGTTCTCGGCGCGGAGGCCCGTGGCAGAGGCAAAGACATTATCCTGGCTCCGGGAGTAAATCTCAAAAGAAGCCCCCTTTGTGGCAGAAACTTCGAGTACTTCAGCGAGGATGGATACCTCACTTCAGAGCTTGCCATCGAGTTCGTAAAAGGCGTTCAGGAAAACGATGTAGCTGCCTGCGTTAAGCATTTTGCTTTAAACAACCAGGAAACCGAAAGAATGGGTGTGGACTCCGAGATAGACGAGGAAATCTTCAGAGACACTTACCTTGAGGTTTTCAGAAGAGTCCTGCTTGAGGGCGGTGCCGGCTCCGTAATGGGCGCTTACAACAGAGTTTACGGCGACTACTGTTGCGAGAATAAGTTTCTTCTTGATACGATCCTCCGTGAAGAGTGGAACTATGACGGTGTTGTTATCTCCGATTGGGGCGGAGTTCACGACACCGAAAAAGCAGCCACCGCAGGCTGTGACCTGGAAATGTCCGTAACAGACAACTTCGACGAATACTGCTTCGCTGAACCACTCAAAAAGATGGTTCATGAAAAAAAGATAGACGAAAGTGTTATAGATATGAAGGTTTTCCGACTCCTCCTTCTCATGGATAAGCTCAATATGCTTTCCGGCAAGAGACAGAAGGGTTCTTACAACACAGATGAGCACCATAAAGCCGCAGCGAAAATCGCCGCAGAATCCCTGATCCTCCTCAAAAACGAAAGCCACGTCCTTCCTCTTGATCCGGAAAAACAGTGCCGCATCCTCGTTGTAGGTGATAATGCCATAAGGCAGCACAGCCTCGGCGGCGGAAGTGCAGAGATAAAGGCACTTTACGAGATAAATCCTCTCCTCGGTCTCAAGGAACTCCTGGGAGGAAACACAAAGATTGACTACTTATCAGGCTACGACGCAGACATTGCCCCTGACAGTACCGAAATCAACTGGCAGGAAAACAGTCTTGAGAAGGTAGATGTAGAAAGCAATGACCAGCTCAAGAAAGTATCCGAAGAAAAGAGAGAAGAGGTACTTAAGGCTTTAAAAGAGAACCACTACGACAGCGTCATCTACGTAGGCGGTCTCAACCATGTGCTTGACAGAGAAGGCTTTGACAAGCCCGACATGAAGCTCCCTTACGGACAGGACGAACTCATCAAGTCCATCCTTGAACTCAGAAAAGATGCTGTCATCGTCCTCATCAGCGGAAGCTCGGTTGATATGAGCTCCTGGATTGACAAGGCAGACACCGTCCTCTGGTCCTATTACAACGGCTGCGAAGGCGGAAGAGCCCTTGCACGCACCATCTTCGGAGATATTAACCCATCGGGAAAGCTTCCTGAAACCTTCTACCTCAACCTCAATGACTGTTCCGCTTTCAGCGTTGGAGACTTCGGCCGCAAAGATACGGTACATTATAATGAAGGCTACGAAATCGGCTACAAATACACCGATAAGCACAACATCCCCGTACTTTTCTCCTTCGGCCACGGACTTTCCTACACAAGTTTTTCCTATAATAATGAAAAGATTGCGGACAACACCTTGACCCTCACAGTCACCAACACCGGCGACAGAGAAGGTGCCGAAACCGTCATGATCTTCGGCGACAACAAAAAAGCCCGGGTCAGAGAACTTATCGCCTTCGAAAAAGTCCTCCTGCAACCGGGCGAAAGCAAAGAGATCAGTTTTTCAGTTCCCTCAACCCACGAAAACGCAGGCACAAAGAGAACACACTAATTACATTTCAGCCACAACGTAAGCAGGGCGTAGCCGGAGGGCATCCGGCTACGCCCTGCGCCCCATTTACTTAAATCTCTCTAAACTTTCCCCCCCGTCTTGAAAAAAAAAGAGGTTAGTGATAAGATTTCATGGTTATAGCCGAAAGTAGAGCTGAAAGTGTGCCATTATAAACCCGCACACGGTTATAAAGGAGTATATAGATGAGTTTATTTGAGAAGGTTTTCGGTACCCACTCTGAACGTGAGCTTAAAAGAATTGAGCCAATCATTAATAAAATACTTTCATTAGACGAGCAGATGACTGCCATGTCAGATGAAGAACTGAAGGCACAGACAGCAAAATTCAAAGAGCGTCTTGCCAACGGAGAGACATTGGATGACATCCTCCCGGAAGCATTTGCAACTGTCCGCGAAGCCGGAAAACGTGTAAACGGCATGAAGCATTTCCCTGTACAGCTTATCGGTGGAGTAGTACTTCATCAGGGCCGTATCGCAGAGATGAGAACAGGTGAAGGTAAAACCCTTGTTTCCACAGCACCTGCATACTTAAACGCACTTGAAGGAAAGGGCGTTCATATCGTAACTGTCAATGACTACCTCGCTAAGCGTGACTCCGAGTGGATGGGTCGTATCCACGAGTTCCTTGGCCTCAAGGTTGGTGTTGTCCTCAATTCCATGACAACAGAAGAGCGTCAGGCAGCTTACAACTGTGACATTACCTATGTTACCAATAACGAGCTCGGTTTCGATTACCTTCGTGATAACATGGCAGTATATAAGAACCAGCAGGTTCTCCGTGGTCTCCACTACTGCATCATCGACGAGGTCGACTCCGTTCTTATCGATGAAGCACGTACACCTCTTATCATTTCCGGACAGTCCGGAAAGTCAACAAAGCTCTATGAGGTTTGCGATATACTTGCAAAACAGCTTCAGAGAGGTGAAGAGTCAGCCGAGTTCAACAAACTCGATGCCATCCTCGGAGAAGAGATCGAAGAGACCGGTGACTTTATCGTTAACGAAAAAGAAAAGACCGTAAACCTTACCCAGGAAGGTGTACATAAAGTAGAGCAGTTCTTCCATATTAAGAACCTTGCAGATCCCGAGAACCTCGAGATCCAGCATTGCGTTATCCTTGCTCTCCGTGCCAACAACCTTATGCACCGTGACAAGGACTACGTTGTAAAGGAAGATGAGATTCTCATCGTAGACGAGTTTACCGGACGTATCATGCCGGGTCGTCGATACAGCGATGGTCTCCATCAGGCAATAGAGGCAAAAGAGCATGTTAAGGTAAAGCGTGAGTCCAAGACTCTTGCAACCATTACCTTCCAGAACTTCTTCAACAAGTTTGACAAGAAGGCCGGAATGACCGGTACTGCCCAGACCGAGGAAAAAGAGTTCCGTAACATCTATTACATGGATGTTATCTGTATCCCTACAAACCGTCCCGTACAGCGTGTAGATCTGGACGATGCGGTTTATAAGACAAAGAAAGAAAAGTTCCAGGCTGTAGTTGATGAAGCAGTAAGAATCCATGAGACAGGTGCTCCTGTACTTATCGGAACCATCAACATCGACACCTCCGAGCTCCTCAGCGGAATGCTTAAGAGACGCGGCATCAAGCACAATGTCCTGAACGCAAAGTTCCATGAAATGGAAGCTGCCATCGTAGCAGATGCAGGTCAGCACGGCGCCGTAACCATCGCAACCAACATGGCAGGTCGTGGTACCGATATCAAGCTTGATCCCGAATCACTTGCTGCAGGCGGTCTTCATATCCTCGGAACAGAGCGTCATGAATCAAGACGTATCGATAACCAGCTCCGTGGACGTGCCGGAAGACAGGGCGACCCGGGACAGTCTCAGTTCTTCATCTCACTTGAGGATGATCTCATGAGACTCTTCGGTTCAGACCGTCTTATGAGCATGTTTGAAGCCCTTGGCGTACCTGAAGGAGAGCAGATCCATCACAAGATGCTTTCCAATGCCATCGAGAAGGCACAGCAGAAGATAGAGCTTAACAACTACGGCATCCGTGAAAACCTTCTTAAGTATGATGAAGTAAACAACGAGCAGAGAGATGTAATTTACGATGAGCGTTCAAAGGTTCTCAACGGAGACAACCTTCGTCCTCTTATCATCAGCTTTATTCAGGAGATCATTGAGAACTACGTTGATGCCAATGTTGCAGAAGATTCCACTGCAAAGGATTGGGATCTCAGCGGTCTCAACGATACACTGATGACCATCATTCCTCTTCCTAAGCTTAAACTCACAGAAGAGCAGTTCAACACCATGACCAAGAACGAGTTTAAGCAGCTTCTCAAAGAAGAAGCTATCAAGCTTTATGAGCAGAAGGAAGCTGATTTCCCGAATCCTGAGCAGGTTCGTGAAATTGAGAGAGTCATCCTTTTAAGAGTTATCGACCAGAAGTGGATGAACCATATCGACGATATGGATCTCATGCGTGACGGTATCGGTCTCCAGGCTTACGGCCAGAAGGATCCTCTCGTAGAGTACAAGATCCAGGGCTTCTCAATGTTTGAAGAGATGACCACAGCCATTAAGGAAGACACTATTCGTATCCTTTACCACATCAAGGTAGAGCAGAAGGTAGAGCGTGAGCAGGTTGCTCAGGTAACCGGCACAAACCGTGATGACACAGTAGCCCAGGCTCCTAAAAAGCGTGAGGTTCGTAAGGTATATCCAAATGACCCGTGTCCATGTGGCTCAGGAAAGAAATATAAGCAGTGCCATGGACGCAACGAGTATTTAAAAGCAATGAATCCTCAGAACGGCGATAAACCGGAGAACTGAAACAATTCGGTACTTTAATCCGCACCGTGACCATGCCGCGAAAAGAATCTTTCGCGGCATTTTTTCATAAGTTTCTGAATAGAAACATTACAATCTCCCAAAAAGACTGTAATATAGTCCTCACCTATCAAACGTTTATAAAAAAGGAATAACTATGATCGTAGAGTTAGAGCAGTACAAATTTGAACTTAGTGGCAAAGAGCAGTCCCTAAAGGATCTCGGCGCTTCTCTTGACCTTGACAACAAGCAGAAAAGAATCGTTGAGCTTGACCGCATGATGGAAGAGCCTGATTTCTGGGCAAATCCCGAAACCGCAAACCAGTATTCAACTGAAGCCCGTCGTCTCAAGGATGACGTAAAAGCATATGAAGATCTCACACAGGCTTACGAGGATATCGGAGCACTTATCGAGATGGCAGAAGAGGAAGATGACCAGGAAAGCGTTGCAGAAGTTAAGGAAATGCTTGATGAGTTTACAGAGAAGCTTGATGCCATGTCTACAAGACTTCTTCTTTCAGGTGAATATGACACCATGAACGCTATCCTTCGTCTCAATGCAGGCGCCGGCGGAACAGAATCCAATGACTGGGCAGGCATGCTTTACCGTATGTACACACGCTGGGCTGAGCGTCATGGCTTCACCTATAAGATTCTTGATTACCTTGAGGGAGACGAAGCCGGTATCAAATCAGTCACCATCGAGATCGACGGTCAATATGCTTATGGATATCTCCGCTCAGAGGCAGGTATCCACAGACTGGTTCGTATTTCACCGTTTAATGCCCAGGGCAAGAGACAGACATCCTTCGTATCCTGTGATATCATGCCGGATATCGAAACAGACATAGACATCGAGGTTCGTCCCGAAGACATCAAGATGGAAGTATTCCGTTCATCCGGTGCCGGTGGACAGCACATTAACAAAACCTCATCCGCTGTACGTCTCATTCACATCCCCACAGGTATCGTAGTAGCCTGCCAGGAAGAGAGATCTCAGGTACAGAACCGCGCCAAGGCTATGCAGATGCTGAAGGCAAGACTTTATCTCAAAGAAAAGGCCGAGCAGGAAGAGATGATCGCCGGAATCAGAGGAGAAGTCAAGGATAACGGCTGGGGTTCCCAGATCCGTTCCTACGTTCTTCAGCCATATCGCATGGTCAAGGATCTTCGTTCTGGTGAACAGTCTTCCAACACGGACGCCGTACTTGACGGAGATATCGACCGCTTCATCACCGCTTACCTTAAATGGATGCAGCTTGGCTGTCCTGACCGCAGGATCCAGGGAGACGATTAATTTATTACTCACCTTCATATCTCCACTATACAGACATGGGGGCGAGTTCATCCGGCTCTGTAAGGATTATGTCCTTATCCGGATTTGATGCAGTTAATGTTTTTTATTTGGAGGCTTTCTAATGAATAACGAGTCCGATTATTTTGTTGTTCGGACAAAAGCATTACCGACAGTTTTAAAGAAAGTTGTTGAAGTAAAGAGCATCCTTGAAAACGAAAAGGGGGTCTCCATTGCGGAAGCAACCGAAAAAGCAGGCATTTCCCGCAGTTCCTTTTATAAATATAAAGAGGATATCTTCCCCTTTTATGACAGCTCAAAGGGAAAGACGGTAACTCTGGTTATGCAGATGCATGATGAGCTTGGTTTTCTGTCAAAAATATGCTCAAAGATTTCCGAATACAGAGCCAACATACTCACCATCCACCAGTCCATCCCGGTAAATTCCATTGCGACTCTCACTGTGTCTATCGAAGTCCGGGAGGACACCTCAGACATTAATGCCATGATCCAGGATATCGAGTCCTGGCCCAACATACAATATGTGAAGATCATCGCACAGGAACAGTCTCCGGTATAACCATATCTGTCCTTCACAAAGGCAGCATATCTCACATAACAAAGTATTATGGAGAATCCGTCATAATCATCGATTTCCCGGAACAAATCTCCGTCAAGAGGCCGTTCAAAATGGTATAATAGATTTTATAAATCATATTATGTAAAGGAGTCCTTTATGAAAGTTGCAATTATGGGATATGGAACCATTGGTTCAGGTGTGGCAGAGGTGCTCAGAGTAAATCAGGAAATCCTGAAAAAGAAGATTGGGGAGCCTGTGGAGTTAAAGTATGTACTCGATATCCGTGAGTCCATTCCTGAAGATAACGATAAGCTCATCAATGATTTTTCCATTATTGAAAATGATGATGAGATTGGTCTTGTGGTTGAAACCATGGGCGGCATACATCCGGCCTATGAATTCGTAAAAGCCTGTCTCGAGAAGGGTAAGCATTGTGTAACTTCCAACAAGGCTCTCGTAGATGCCTGCGGATCAAAGCTTATCAGTATTGCAAAGGCTCATAACTGTAACTTCTATTTTGAAGCCTCTGTAGGCGGCGGAATCCCGGTCATCAGAACCATACATCACAATTATGCCGGTGAAAATCTCATTGAAATAACCGGTATCATGAACGGAACCACCAACTTTATCCTCACCAATATGCGTGAAAAGGGTGCCGATTTTGGAGAGACTCTTGAGGAAGCTCAGCGTCTCGGCTATGCAGAGCGTGACCCGTCTTCAGATATAGATGGCTTTGATACTTCCCGTAAGACAGCAATTCTCCTCAGCATGGCTTCAGGAGACCGCTGCCGTCATGAAGATATCTACACAGAGGGTATCCGCAATATTTCAAAGCTTGATTTCTCTTATGCTCATGAGCTTGACATGACCATAAAGCTTCTCGGTTCCGTCCAGCAGGTAGAAGATAAGTATTTTGCTTATGTTGTCCCTATGATGATTCCGAAGTCAGACCCTCTTTTCAGTGTTGACGGTGTGTTTAACGGAATCCGCATCGTAGGTAACTGTCTGGGAACCACCATGCTTTACGGAATGGGTGCAGGAAAGCTCCCCACCGCAAGTGCCGTTGTTTCCGACATAATTGCCGCAGTTCGTCACAAAAACGAATTCCAGGGAATCGGCTGGTCCGAAAATATGCTTGAGATAGAGCCTATGGGTTCCAATGCCTTTTCATATTTTATAAGAGTGGAGGGTACATCCGCGGACATCGAAGCCGATCTCAGGGAATACTTCCTTAACGAGGATTCAGAGCTTAAGCCTATAGTACTTAATAACCGAACCGATGAGTTTGCACTTCTTACGGATGTTATGTTCGAGGATGACTTCCTTGAAAGTGTAAAGGCTTTCGAAGCAAAAACCGGTCGACGTATATTCCACTTTATCCGTACCGAAAAAGAAACCGAGAAAGAAGCATAGAATGATTTTTGAAAGTAATTCTGCGGAGGACACCTTCGCATTTGGCAAAAAAATGGGTGAGGCTGCAAAGCCGGGCGATATCATTTGCCTTGATGGCGACCTTGGCGTCGGCAAAACAGTCTTTACCCAGGGCTTTGCCGAGGGGCTGGGCATTGACGATTATGTAAATTCGCCCACCTTCACCATAGTAAAGGAATACTACGGCCGTATCCCTCTCTATCATTTTGATGTATACAGAATCGGCGACCCCTCCGAAATGGAAGAAATCGGTTATGAAGATTATTTTTACGGAAATGGTGTCTCCATCATTGAATGGCCTGAGCTGATCGAAGAACTGATCCCTGAAGAGGCTCACTGGGTCCGCATCAAAAAGGATCTGGACAAAGGATTCGATTACAGAAAAATAGAGTATTGATCTATAGAAATGGATAGAAAAACATGTTGGTTTTAGGTATAGATTCATCAGGACATACTGCGTCATGTGCGCTTTTAGAAGACAATCTTGTGCTTTCAGAGTATTCCGCCAATATAGGACTTACACATTCTCAGACACTGTTACCTATGGTGGCTGAGATTTTTTCGCGTACCGGACGAAGTGTCTCAGATCTTGATGCCATCGCAGTAAGTGCAGGCCCGGGCTCCTTCACCGGTCTTCGTATCGGAGCTTCCACCGCCAAGGGTCTGGCCCTCGGTTACGGAATCCCTCTTATAGAGGTCAGCACGCTGGAAGGCCTTGCAAAAAATGTTTCCGATATGGGCGGCATTTATTCAGGCACCGAAACCCCCGGAGAAAACAGGGCAACACCGGATAAGGATGCATTATATGTACATCCCATCATGGATGCCCGTCGCAAGCAGGTTTACACCGGAGCCTTCCTTAATGGCATACCGGTGGGCGAAGAGGAGGCTATAGGCATAGATGAGCTGGCCGAAAACATTAACAAAACCGGTGGCCGTCATCTGTTCCTCGGCGATGCCGTACCTGTATACAGAGAATATCTTATGGAACATCTGACTGTAGCCTTTGGTTTTGCCGCACCTCAGAATCTACTCCAAAGAGCCTCTTCGGTTGCACTGATAGGTATGGAAAAACTGAAAGCCGGAGAGACAGTGAACGGAAAGGATTTCCGTCTGAGCTATATAAGAAAACCTCAGGCAGAACGTGAGAAAGAGGCTTCAGGTCTCAGAGAATTTGATATCACTCATGACGATCCAAACAAACTTAAAAAGACTTCTGCCGATGATGTTCTTGCAGCCCGTAACTATAAGATAGGAGAGGGTTCCGGATACGAAGATGAGTCCATACCCGAGAATCTCTGATTTCATTTATATTCGGATCCTCACGATAACTCGGTACTCGCTTTAATGGCGCTGCTTCATCCGGATTTATACTCGTAAACGCTATCGACTGACGTTTATTAACTGTCTCTGAGTGCGTTTACTCGTTATTCCATGAATTTTGTGAAAAGAGTTTTCGTCAACAAATATAAATTATGATTACTTTCAACGATATAGACTTTATGGACATACTGGACCTTCCGGAAGTACTGACACTGGAGAGATCGTCTTTCGGCAAAATGGCATGGAGTTCAAAGGACTTTGAGACTGCCATTTCTTCGGATTATGACTATCCCATGGTTGTCCATAAGCAGCCGGTTAATACTTCAGATCAGGAGAGTTTTGTAAACAATCTTGCAGGCTACTCTGTTTTACGCTTACTGGGTCCCGAAGCAGAGATTGAAAATATTTGTGTTTCTCCCGATATGCGAAGAAACGGTATAGGCGAGACACTTATGCAGAAGATGATACAGACTGCCCTGAAAGAAAAGGCTTCAGTCATTTTTCTCGAAGTCCGTGCCGGCAATACTCCTGCCAGATCACTGTACCAAAAATTGGGATTTAAGGAGCTCTACGTAAGAAAAGGCTACTACAGGGATCCGGTAGATGATGCCATCATCATGCAGTTAACCCTGTAAATCTGCAAATGATTACTGACACATGTATAAATCATACACTTTACCTGAATTGACCATTCATCAACACAATGTATTTAACGAATGATCAGTCAACTGATAACGTATTATCACACTACTTAAAGGATATATTTTATGCTTGATCTTTGTTTACTTGGAACCGGAGGCATGATGCCTCTTCCAAACCGATGGCTTACAAGCCTTATGCTCAGATGCAGCGGAAGCAATATGCTTATAGACTGTGGCGAAGGTACACAGATAGCCATGAAGGAAAAATCCTGGTCTCCAAAACCTATAGATCTGATCTGCTTTACACATTTTCATGCAGACCACATTTCGGGATTACCCGGGATGCTCCTGTCCATAGGCAACGCCGAGCGGACAGAACCCATACACCTTGTGGGACCAAAGGGTCTCAAAAGAGTTGTGGACGGACTCCGCATAGTTGCGCCCGAACTTCCCTTCGAGATCATATATCACGAACTTGACGAAAATGTTCAGCAGCTGGAATTTGGCCCATTTGTCATCGATGCCTTTAAGGTCAATCATAAAGTAACCTGTTATGGCTATAGGGTAAGCATCAGACGCCTTGGTAAATTTGATGCGGCAAAAGCCAAAGAGCAGAATATACCTCTTAAATACTGGAATAAGCTGCAGCACGGAGAGACTATAACAACAGAAGACGGTGTCATTTACACCCCTGATATGGTCATGGGGGCTGCCAGACGCGGACTTAGTGTCACCTACTGCACAGACACCCGTCCGACTCCTGCAATCACGGAAATGGCAACAGACGCTGATCTTTTTATTTGCGAGGGCATGTACGGAGAACGTGACAAGCTTGAAAATGCAAAGAAAAACAAACACATGATGATGTATGAGGCAGCGGCCATCGGTGCCGAAGCA
Organism: Oribacterium sp.; assembly: GCA_024689585.1. Classification (GTDB taxonomy): domain Bacteria; phylum Bacillota; class Clostridia; order Lachnospirales; family Lachnospiraceae; genus Oribacterium. Next base: position 2,372 of record JAILDF010000253.1, on the reverse strand, counting down.
AAGCCCCGGGAGATGTGGTTCACACACTATTCTCCCAGCGAGATGCGTCCCGATATCTACAAGGACGACATATGGAAGGTTTTCCCCGTGAAGTTTGCACGTGACGGATGGACAAAGGATCTTACCTTTGACGGCGAAGAATAAAAGAGAAGTTTTCAACTATTAAAAATGGGTTCAGGGCACCGGCAATGCCCAGCCTCTGGGCCCCGGGAGACTAAGCAATGAAGGATATCAATATTTTGGGAATAGAATCCAGCTGTGATGAAACCGCTGCGGCTGTCATAAGAAACGGTCGTGAGGTACGTTCAAATATCATATCATCACAGATCGCCATTCACACCGAATACGGTGGAGTCGTTCCCGAGATTGCTTCACGAAAGCACATAGAAAAAATCGATGATGTTATCTCACTTGCCCTGAAGGAAGCTGACTGCACTTTTGACGATATCGACGCCATCGCAGTCACTTACGGACCGGGTCTCGTGGGAGCTCTTCTCGTGGGTGTTGCAGAGGCAAAAGCTCTCAGTTTTGCACTTAACAAACCACTTGTTGGAATACATCACATTGAAGGTCATATAAGTGCGAATTATATTGAAAACAAAGATCTTGAACCGCCCTTTGCCTGCCTTATCGTTTCCGGCGGACATACACATCTTGTGGTGGTGGAAGATTACGGAAAATATGAGATAGTCGGAAGGTCCCGTGATGATGCTGCGGGAGAAGCATTTGACAAGGTGGCAAGAGCAGTGGGCCTCGGATATCCCGGCGGACCAAAGATTGATAAAGCCGCAAGAAGCGGTGATCCTCATGCTATAGATTTCCCGAGAGGAACAGTTGCGGATAATCCATATGATTTTTCTTTTTCCGGAATCAAATCTGCCGTTCTCAACTACATCAACAAGGCAAAAATGAAGGAAGAGACCATCAATGTTCCCGATCTTTGCGCTTCATTCCAGGAAGCAGTTACCGACTCTCTGGTTTCAAGAGCCATAGGTCTTTGCAAAGAACGTGGCTACAAAAAGCTCGCCATTGCCGGAGGTGTTGCTTCCAACTCACATATCCGCTCAAAGCTTGAAAGTGAGTGTGCCGAAAACGGAATCTCTTTCTACCGTCCAAGCCCTGTGCTTTGTACGGACAATGCTGCCATGATCGGCTGTGCCGGTTATTATGAATATTTGAAAGGCCGCAGAGACGGTCTGGATCTGAATGCCTGTCCGGGACTAAAACTGGGCGAAAGATAAATATAATTTATTATTTCTCTGAGAATAATATGCAACGTTGGCTTTAATTGATATGCCACCCCCATATTCTTCTCAGAGTTTTTTATTTACGAATTCTTTGACAAATGATTATGTTGTATAATCAAACTGTATAGAAAAGATATCTGTATACGAATTGCATATTCAAACGACAAAATACAATAGTTTATAGAGGAGGCGTCCATGTACGAAGAAAGAAAAGTCTACGCTATAGTATTGGCTGCAGGCAGCGGAAGACGCATGCATAGTAAGCAAAAGAAACAATTTATGGAAGTTCTTGGCAAACCTCTTTTTGCATGGAGTGCGGAAAAATTTGACAGCCATCCAAGTATAGACGGAATCATTATAACAACCTCAGAAGAAGATATTCCATATATGGAAACATTAACCGGATTCAAAACAAATGATGTCGGAAAAACCGGAGCGGATTCTCTCTCCGATAATGCAGGAATAACCGGGACTAGATCGGTACAGTGTTCTCTGTCAAAACTCCGTGCCATCATCCCCGGCGGAAAAGAGCGCTACAATTCTGTTTACAACGGATTGGCTGAGATCAAAACAATCGAGCATATCGATACGGATTCAGCTTCATCCGAAAATGATCCTATTGTCCTGATCCATGACTGCGCACGGCCCATGCTGACGGATCCGATAATCGATGACTCCATCCGTTATGCCGCCAAGTACCATGCAACTGCCATCGGCATGCCCGTAAAGGATACCATCAAAATCCTTGATGAAGATCACTTTGTAAAGTCCACACCGGAACGAAGCTCGGTATGGCTCATGGAAACACCTCAGAGCTTTGATTTTTCTTTGATCTACAATGCTTACGCAAAACTTATAGATCAGGAAAAGGCAGGACGACTTATGATCCCTGTGACAGATGATGCCATGGTGGTTGAAGCCTACACAGGCACAAGAGTCAAAATAGTGGCAGGCTCCTATGAGAACATCAAGATAACAACCCCTGAGGATATCAAAATAGCAGAGCTGTATCTGTCCAGGTAAGCTGTTACCGTGATACTTTATATCCAACTCCGTTCAGCCATTTGATTCGGCAGCACAAACAGCTATGAAAAGTATTTTCGCGCCTGACCCATCAGAAAAATT
>JAILDF010000234.1 GCA_024689585.1 Oribacterium sp. | reverse complement strand
AGTTTCAGGAAGACAGCGTGTAGCCGGATTCCTAAATACAGTTTCTAAAAATCCTGCATACACCCTGGAGTGTCAGATTGACTGCAATGGTCAATATGAAAAGGCTCTTTCCGAGATGAGGGAATATCTTGATAAGGGACGTGAATTCGATACGGTATTCTGCTTAAATGATCCCGCTGCGGAAGGTGTTGTAGCTGCCCTGAAGGAGAAGGGACTTGCAGGAGATGTTAATGTATACGGAGTTGACGCTTCTCCTGATGCGAAGGCTTTGATAGCAGCAGGAACGATGAAGGCTTCTGTTGTTCAGTTTCCCACCAAAATAGGCGAAACTGCGGCAGATGTTTTATATAATCTGATTGCCGGAAACAAGATAGAAACAAAAATTACAGTACCTGTAGACATTGTGACACAGGATAACATTAATCAATATGAAAAAGACAGATGGCAATAATGCAAAAATAATAAAAGATTACCGGCTGCCGGATATGCTGATAAATCTTATGATGCATCTGAATTTCTGGATGATGCTTTTGATCCTGTTTATCATGTATCATGCGTTGTGGGGTTATGTGAATGAAGGCTCAGCCCTGTCATTTCTTGTGAACTCAAGACTTATTCCCGACCGTCCCTTTGAACCCGTTATTTCAGCGTTACTTCTATATACAAGCTTGATTTTGCTGCTTACCACTGAAACCGATCAGGGGATACATGTTCTATTTAAATTGTTGGCGGAGACAGTCATAGTTATCATGCTCTCCAGGATAATGAGCTTCAGCTATATGGGAATGTTTCTTATGATCATCGCTAATCTGATAAGAAGACCTACCGGCAAATGGAACCGTAATATAACCTTTGTGCTTGTAGGAATATGCTATTTTTTATTGGAAAGTCAGATTCTTTCAATTTGGATTCCGGTAACATCTCTTTCGGATTACCTGAATTATTACAGAAGCGATTATGCAAAGATTTTTCAGGGGATAATTAACGTAGGTAAGCTTCTCAATGTCTTCCTGTTCATGTGCTATATGTTTTTTATGGTTAGAATTCAGATGAGTGAAAATGAGCGAATTTTATCTCTGAATGAACAGCTGAGGGAGGCCAATGCAAAGCTCGAGGAGTATTCTGAAAAGTCTGCATTGATGGCACAGACCAGTGAAAGAAACCGCCTGGCAAGAGAAATCCATGATACTATAGGGCATTCTCTTACAGGAATTGTGACGGGATTAGAAGCCTGCATCATGCTGTTTGATACCAACGGGGAACTGGTAAAAGAGCAGCTCAAAGCTATTTCGGAAGTGGCTCACAGAGGCATGGAAGATGTACGGAGATCCGTAAGAGCCCTTAAACCAGATGGTCTGGAGAATATGCCCCTTGACCTGGCAATCGAGCAGATGATAGATGAGATGCATCGATCCACAGGGATTCATTTTCACTATGACTGCTCTGTGAAACTAAGGGATAATTTCGGAGATGATGAAGCTGAGGCGATATATCGAACGGTTCAGGAGGGAATCACCAATTCCGTCAGATACGGAAAGCCTCAGGATATTTGGGTAACGATAAGCAAGGCAGAGGGAAAGCTAAACATTATCATCAGGGATAACGGCGTTGGTTGTCCTGACTTTAAAAAAGGTTTTGGACTCAGTCATATGGAAGAGCGCCTGGAGATGCTTGGCGGAAAAATATTTTGCGATGGAAACAACGGATTTTTGCTTCAGGCAGAGATACCTATACGCTGGGGAACGGAGGTAGATTAGACCGATGATCAAAATACTGATAGCTGATGATCAGGAGCTGATGCGTCAGAGCCTGAAAATGATACTTAGTGGTGTGGAAGACTTCGAGGTCACAGATGCAGTATCCAACGGCACGGATGTTATCAGAAGTGTGAGAGAAAATAAGCCGGATGTCATCCTTATGGATGTGCGTATGCCTAAAATGGATGGTGTGGTTTGCACTAAGATAATCAAGGAAAACACACCTGACATCAAAATAATAATACTCACTACCTTTGATGATGATGAATATGTTTTCAATGCCATAAAAAACGGAGCCAGTGGATATCTGCTGAAGGGGGTGTCCTTTGAGAAGCTTATTGAAGCGATCCGGAAAGTATATAGCGGAACAGCAATTATAAATGATGACATTACCAATAAAGTACTTAAGCTCTTTTCGGAAATGGCTAAATCAAAGGATTCTGTTGAGGTAGCTGAACAGAACCTTGAGGAGATAAAGGATAGCGAATGGGCTATTATCGAAGGCATCGTCGAAGGCCTTTCAAATAAGGAAATTGCTACAAAGCTCAATTTCTCCGAAGGAACCATAAGAAATAATCTAAGTACAATATTAAACAAGCTGGGTCTCAAGAACAGGACACAGCTTGCAATCTGGGCTGTGCAGTCAGATGCGATCAACAGGATGAATAACAAAAACAGAGAACGGAATTAAAAGATGAATGGATGGGATAACAGAAAAAATAAATACTGGCTTTCTCTGTTTCTGCTGCTTGTTGTTGTTTTGCTGAGGACCGGTTGGTGGAGAAACATTCCTTTTAATCATAAAAATGTTTTGACGATAGGTGTTTTCTCTGACAGCTATTGGAATCAGCAAAACGGAAATCAGCACAAGTTTATCGACAGTATGATCAAAAAGTATGAAGAGCAGAATCCCAATATCAGGGTTGTTTATGAGAAGGGAATCCTGAAAGAGGATTATTCCGAGTGGCTG
>JAILDF010000230.1 GCA_024689585.1 Oribacterium sp. | reverse complement strand
CTCGTCCATAAGGAATACCTTAGGTCTACGAACGATTGCACGTCCCATGGCAACACGCTGTCTCTGTCCACCTGAAAGAGCCTTTGGCTTTCTGTCAAGAAGGTGCTCAAGGTCAAGGATTCTTGCTGCCTCATGTACCTTCTTATCTATCTCATCCTTAGGAACCTTACGAAGCTTAAGACCAAATGCCATGTTATCATATACTGACATATGAGGATACAGAGCGTAGTTCTGGAATACCATTGCGATATCTCTGTCCTTAGGCTCTACATCATTCATTCTCTTGCCATCGATGAGAAGGTCACCGCTTGAGATATCCTCAAGACCTGCGATCATACGAAGTGTGGTTGACTTTCCACATCCTGAAGGACCTACGAAAATGATAAACTCCTGATCCTTTACATCAAGGTTGAACTTCTTAACGGCTTCAAAACCGTTTGAGTATTTCTTGGTTACATCTTTAAGAACTACACTTGCCATAGTTACATGTCTCCTTACTGAGTTAAATACGTTGCTTAGTTGACAAAGAGATTCAATCACCAGCTCTTTGTGACAATGTGTATGATACTCCAACAAATATTTAATCTCTACGGCACAGCTACCCAAAAAAAGATGTGAATATTTAGACAAAGTGTCCGACAGGAAAACCGGTTTTGTTAATAAAGACAAAAAATCGAAGTTTTTGTTATCTTAATCTTGCCTTCTTTCAGCAATTTGCCTACAGAACGCTTGAAAGCGGCCTTTGACATACCGAAATCCCGCTGAATTTCGTCAGGTTGTACAGTTTTGTCGGTGTACGGAACATGTCCTCCGAACTTTTCTGCCAATATCCTCAAAACCTCATCGGCATTTTGCTCATAATAATAGCTCTTAATTTCGTCATTTTTAATAACGGTAGCGTCTGTATGCTTCTTTGTGTACATGGTAGCGGCGAGGCGCTGTGAGTGATCCACATAAAGATATACTTCCACAGAATCACCTTTTTTTACTTCATATCTCATTTCATGATATGGAAGAAGCACATCTCTCTCCAGTCCGATGTCTACAAAAGCACCGATCTTGGTAATATCCTTGACCATAACCTTTGCTATCTCGCCCACTGCCACAAGAGGCTTCTGGGTGGTTGCTATAAGGCGGTCTCTGGAATCCTTGTAAACAAATACCGATAGTTCATCCCCTATGGTTTTTCCGTTGGGAACCTGCTTTTTCGGAAGAAGAACGGAGGCGCCTTCATTGTCCTCAAGATAAACTCCGAAATCCTTTTCTCTTGCAATCTTTAATGTCTGATTCTTTCCTAATTCGATCATGATAAAACCTTTCTGAAAAACTTAACTGCCGATATTCACCGGTGCAGTCGGACTAAAATAAAAGTTTATGTAAATAATGCTCTTGAAGCTGCAATATACATGAACGTGTGAAACCGGAATTCCCGGTGAAAAACCATTTTACAGAAATTCTATGTTACAGAATACATCTCCTGTTTCTGACCGGAGACTGACTACAATCCCGCCATTGGCACTCTTTCCGTACATGGGGATCATAATGTCTCCGAGAACGGCTGCTTTTCGGTATTCTGCTCTTATACGGCCGGAAGTGAAGCTTTCCTTTCCTTCAGTTACCGCTGAAAGCACATCGTCCGCAATCTGAAGATACCGGGCATTGTTCACATGGTGGTTGGTATCGATGTGATGGGGCTCGATCTTAATGGCAGGTGCCTCAACCATTTCCTCCGGTTCCTGAACCTTGCGGTCTCCGGCAGTGAGCTTAAGAACATCCTTCAGTTCTCCGAAAGAACTAACCATTTCTTCATCTATCTTGACCGGACGCTGGCGTTCCGTGTCAAAACAGAACCAAATGCTGTCGGCCCTTAACAGGTAATTTCCCTCAGAATCCTTTATCCAGAAATTTCTGCGGCCAAGCACTCCTCTGAAAGCATGAGGGCTTGTACCTACAGTGATGGTCTCATACAATTTGGGCATTCTTTCAACGTAAATATCCCAGTAGCTGAGCAGCCATGCCTTATGGAGTTCATTCAGCCTGTCCAGTGTAAGTCCAATGTCGGCGCTATGAAAGGTACTGCAGTCCTGAAGATAATTGACCAGTGCAGTTATGGTGATGTCCTGTGACCCTCCCACTTCCGAATATCTTACTCTCTCTTTTATTTCGTACATAATACCCTCTGAATCTAAAAAAGCAGGTTCTACGCTCCCGTAAAACCTGCCTTGTAAATGTATGGTTTATGGGTGTTTCGTTCTCTGGTGTGGCTGTTAACTCGTCCAACAGCGATGGAAGTATATTAAACGCTATTTAAAATAAAATCAAGTAAAATATAGTCAGGAGCCGGAGGGCATTCAAATGGATGCCCTCCGGCTCCTGACGGACGGTTTCAATATATCAGGCGTTGAGCTCAGCCGGATCGATCTGGAAGCCCTCAAGCTTTGATGTACAGTGAGGACATCTTGTTGCCTCGATGCTGATCTCGGACTTGCAGTATGGACATTCCTTGGTCTTTGCAGGCTCTTCAGCAGGAGCTTCCTCTTCCTTGCGGAGTTTGTTGATGCCCTTTACAAAAAGAAATACAACAAAAGCCATGATAAGGAATGAAATAGCCTCTGTAATAAATTTACCGTAAGCAAAAACCGCACCCTGCTCTACTGCCTCTGAAAAAACCTTTGTGGTCTGACCTGCAAGCGGCACGAACATATTGCTGAAATCCAGCTTTCCGGTAAAGATGGAAAGCAGCGGCATAACCAGATAATCAACGATGCCCTTTACCAAAGAGGTAAAAGCAGAACCGATGATCATACCTACAGCCAGGTCGATCATATTGCCTTTGACCGCAAATTCCTTGAACTCTTTTATGAAATCCTTCATATTTTCCCCCTTTTGCCCTAAGATTTTAAAATCTCAAAGAGCTATAAAAATAATATACATTATCTCATCTGTTTAGGTGAGTAACTAAACCTGGATATCTGACACAGATATGCCGGCCTGACCGGCTGATAATCAGTGCATCAGTGCTCCGTCAGCTCCAACGTAATGATGTCCATATTCGTCATCGACAAATTTATCCACATCCATGAATCCGTTAGTGCCTATGTGATACCACTTTCCGTCGCTTTCCACAACCCATCTGTTGGTTACGGGAATGCCGTTCTCGATATATACCCATCCGTATGGCGCCCAATTCTGCCACTGGTCTCTTGATGTAGACTCCTGGTTAGGAGCCTGGGATGAATTCTGTGAAGAATTCTGAGAACCACCGTTCATTGCATCTGCAGGTGAAGATCCGGAAGCAGATGTTCCTGATGAACCTGATGAGTTTCCGTTAGGTGTAACTGATGAAGAACCTGAGCTTGATGAGCCGGATGATGAAGCAAGTGATTTAAGAAAATCGCTGTCAACTTCGAGGACATCAGACTCTGAGGATGAATATTCATCTTCACCTTTATTCTTCTTTCCTGCGGTAATCTTAAAGGTGTATTCTCCTGTTCGATTTATTTTTTTGATATAGCTTGTAAGCTCTTTTTTACCTGAGGTTGTGGATGCTGTTATACCTCCGCTTGTAGCATCACTTGTGCGGTTTTTGTCATCAACATAAATGACGATCTTTCCGGTGGATTTATCCGAAGCCTCTGACCAGGTAGCATAAACATGTGTCTTACCATCAGAATCTTCAGTAGTATCCCAGGATGCATCTCCGATAGAATAGTCCTTGTCCTCTTTCTCGTCGTCATCCTTCTTTGCAAATGCTGTAATCTCTCCGAGATAAGCACTTACAGGTGATGAGGTTGCGAGAATTGCTGCCATCAGGACAGCTGAAAATTTTCTTAATTTCATTGTTTCCTCCATACCGGGTTCTACCCTCTAGAATAAAGGGACAAAATATTTGAATCCCTTTTTTAAACCCATGATTAATGATAATACAAGAAAGGGATTTTTGAAAACATTTATCGAAGAATTAATTAAAAACTTGTCGGAAATTCAGAAAATCCACCAAAGTCATTGCTTCAAGATCACCAAACTTCAGGCTTCCGGTTTCTTTGTTTATGATGGGATAAACTGTTACATCACAATATCTGCTGATCTCTTTCAGCTCCTCTTCTGAAAAAGGATAAGCGCCGGTGTAGCTGTAGTCATTGTATTCACGATAGTCATCTTCTGCTTTTTTGTTGTAAACCTCAAAGTAGACGGAGCTGTAACCGGTATTCCGGTTATAGAATCTGGATCTGGATTGTTTGCGGTAGGCTTCCAGCTTCTCAATTATGTCTTTGTAATCCGCCTTGTTTTCCGTGGGTATCGTGAGGATGAAGGAGACATTGGCATAATTTTCATCATAATTGTCAGAATTATCAAGGCTTAGATCTTCAAGCTTTACGTCTGCCCTGTACTGGTAACAAAGGTATTTTTCTGAGTAAAGGTTGTAGGGCAGGCTGCTGAGACCAAAGCCTTCCGTTGCCCAACCAAGTTTTGCAAAGCCCATGGTGCCGATACAAAAGATCAGGAACAGAACAATGGGCTTATAGGAAATCTTAATTGATCTTTTATAAACAAAAGAAGCCACGATGTAGATAAAGAACAAAAGCAGGTACACGAATTGCAGGCCTTCAAAGCTGTCTGATACTACTGTCCATGAAAGGTCCAGAAGAACCAGCAGGAGGTAAACATTGATGATGAAAGGATATGCAAGGATGTCATCGGACAACTGCTCGGCACGTTCTGCTTTTCTCTTTATAAAGTGATGCCTGAGAAGGAGCGCGGACAGAAGCGCAAATATAGACATTGGCAGTAAATAAAGTGACATAAAGCCGGTATCGCTGTATTCGGGTTCTAGAATTGCACCGGTGTTTATAAAAAACATGGATATGGGGGACAACAGTGTGCCTATCTGGTTCACAAGGCTGTCTGAAGGGAGATTTCGTCCGGCGATCATGGAGTACAGAAATGAAATGACTGTAAGCTCTACTATTACCGGAAGAAGTGTATATGCTCCTATCATAACCACACCGTCAAATACTGTATTTGTGATAGTATAGACAGCTGTGTGGAACAAGGTGAGTACAGCGATGGAAAAGACAGAAAAGAGCTGAAGGGCAACAAAGGTTCTTAAGAGAATGATGCCCCGGGCACGAAGGAGCCAGACAAGGGTGGTTCCCACAAAAAAGCAGCCGTAGGATATAAGCCAGGTCAGAAAAAGGTTCGTGATGAGCTGCTCTTTTCGTGAAACCGGCAGGGAAAAATACATGTCCACACTACTCTTTCTGTGTATGTAGGAAAACAGATAAACCGGCATGGCTATGGTGAGCAGTATGGATAAAACACAGCCGATGTTTGCACTTGTTATAAAGGTGTCCTTAGGGTATACAGGATCAAAGCCTGTAAAGGGAATAAGCTGGAATCCTATGTAGATCAGAATGAAAAACAACAGTGATATCTTTCTGCTCCTGATCAGCCATTTAAAATAATTCTTATTCATAATATCTCCATTCCGGGGCATGGTTCCCGGTAAATAGTTTTGTATTTTTAAAAAGCTTAGGCGTTCTTTTGATCAATGCTTTTTCTCAAGCTCGTAGATGAACAGTTCTTCGAAGTTTACCGGAAGGATGTTGAGAAGTATCGGGTTCATTTCACGGAGTTTTGCTTCGACAGTTTCCATATCACCACGGATTACCAGCTTGTAAACCTGACCTTCCTTTTCGTATTGCAGAATTTCCAGATCCTTAAAGTCGTCCTTTGTGTGTTCATCTGTGAAGGCCAGTTGGTATTTGTTGATATTATCCTTTGATTCAGTAAGGTCTCCGCCTTTCATTATGCTTCCGTTTTCAAGCATTGCGAAGCTGTCGCAGATATCCTCCAGCTCTTTAAGGCTGTGTGAGGATATGACTACTGACACCTCTTCATCCTCCAAAAGGTCTGTGAGAGCCTGTTTAAAATGAAGTCTGGCAAGAGGCTCCAGTCCGTCGTAAGCTTCGTCCAAAAGAAGGAGCTTGGGATGGATGGCTAATGCAAAAAGCAGGGATACCCTCCTCTTCATTCCCTTTGAAAAGGTTGAGATGGAGGCTTTTGGGCTTAGCTCGAACATATCGAGGTATTTCCTGAAGGCATCGGGATCAAAGTTGTACATGGATTCATAAAAAAGCTTCAGACTTTCGATGGTGGAACCAATGGGGAAATAAGCCTCATCGCTGACAAAGGCAATCTTCTTTTTTGTTTCCATGTCATGATAGGTGCTTCTTCCGTCCAGCATTATGCTGCCCGTTTCGGGTTCGTAAACTCCCGCTATGGAACGGAGTAATGTGGATTTTCCTGCCCCGTTGATGCCCACCAGGCCCACGATGGATTTATCATTGACTGTCAGATTTAAATCCTTCAGTACCTCTTTTTTTCCAAAGCTTTTGGATAAATGTTCAATCTTAAGCATTTTGAGCCTCCTCATAAAGTTTATCGATGGCTTTTAGGATCTCCTCTTTTGTTATGCCGCTATTTTTAAGAGGTTTGAGCAGAGTCTCTATCTGGATGAGTCTGGAGTTTTCCGGATTGACCTCTGCAACATAGACGCCTTTTTTAGGCAGATTGTAAACATACCCCTTTTGTTCCAGCAGAGCATAGGCCTTGGCAACCGTATTTGGATTAATGCCGTTTTCCGTAGCCAGCTGTCTGACAGAGGGGAGCTTGTCGCCGGGATTCAGTACGCCGGCTTCGATAAAGCTTAGTATCTGAGCCTGGATTTGTTCAAATATGGGCTCCTTGCTTTGAAGGTTCAATAAAAACATGGTTCACCTCTAAAACTGTATCACTTGTACCATCTGTATTAACTGTACTACTAATTGAGAATAAAACAATACCTTTCTGGTTGTTTTCAGAAAAATGTAAAAGTTGAGTGTAACAGTTCAGTCGGTGGATGAGTGGACCAGGGAGATGGGGTTGGTGGCACATTTTCCCCAAATGGACCACCAACCCCGTCCCCCTGGTCTGCTCATCCACCGGCTGAACTGTGCTGAATATTGATTTATGGGATAAAAAAACCGGCTCACATTAGGTGAACCGGATTAAGCAGCGCTACCAGGATTCGAACCTGGGAATGACGGAATCAGAATCCGTTGCCTTACCACTTGGCGACAGCGCTATATGAAATTTTTTTACTTGTAAGGCTACAAGAGCAGCGCTACCAGGATTCGAACCTGGGAATGACGGAATCAGAATCCGTTGCCTTACCACTTGGCGACAGCGCTAAAACTAATTGTCGCTTCAAGCGACTTGTATATACTACATGAAGGCACAAATCTTGTCAACAGGATTTTTAAAAAAAATGGTTTATACATTATGCAAAATCCTTTCAAAAAATGCTTGATTAACCGCTCAATTCTTTGTATCTCAGAATCAAGAAATGGGTTTTGTGTCGTGTACAGCACTCAGGTGCTCAGGCGGGTAGCTCGTTTCTTTTTTACGTCTATAACATCATTAAGATACATTTTTTTATCCTCAGAGTGTCTCACAATAAGAGATGCATGAAATGCATTAAAAATAGCGACTCCAATATGGATAGAGTCGCTAAAATCAATAATTTTACTGAATTTGATAAATTGATAGAGCAATCACCTATAGTTGAGCCTGATGATAGGAAAAGGAGAAAAAACAATATATTAAAACAGAACTGATATCGTCGTCCCTACTCCTGGGGTGCTGTCCAGCTCGATTTTAGCATCATGTATTTCAACAATATGCTTTACAATTGCAAGTCCAAGCCCTGTTCCACCTGTAGCTTTGGATCTGCTTTTGTCAACTCTATAGAATCTTTCAAAAATTCTCTGTTGATCAGCTGCAGGAATTCCAATT
>JAILDF010000188.1 GCA_024689585.1 Oribacterium sp. | reverse complement strand
TTCAGGATTTTTTCATTAATAAAGAGATAGGAAGTTCCCTGAGAACCAACACATACTTTCTTTCCTTTGAGTTGGGAAATATCTGTGATACCACTGCTTTCTGTGGTAAAGACATGAAGCTGTGATTGATAAAGTGAAGCCACTTCCCTCAGGTCTTCCTGTGGACCGGCATTCTTATACGACATGGCACCGTTGTAAGCACTGTATATCGAATCACAATTTGCCATGCCCAGATCGATATCTTTATTTAGTACCATGGAGATATTTTCATTAGATCCGGATGTTGCCTGAACATTGATGTTGAGAGATGTTGACTTTGACACTGCATTACCCAACGCAGCGCCTACATAATAAAAAGTTCCTGTCGAGGAAGCTGTTCCCAATGTTAATGAACCAGAGTAGGAACCATCTGCATTTACCTGTTTCTTTGCCACATGTCCTTCTCTGTTTTGAGAAAAGGCTACTAAAAGTAAGGCGATCAGAATTCCGTAGACTATTGCGACTATTTTCTTTTTCATGATTTTCTCCAAGAAAAGTGAACTCAAAATAATAGGTGACTATACAAGTTCATCCCCGGCAACAGGGAAAAAGTTAGAAAAGCTTTCACCATATTTATAGCTTTGATCACCGGATATTCTTCTCAGATGATTTCCGCGAAGATTTGCTCTTTCTGTATAGTACTGGATCAGATGGTGCTGAGCCTGAAAACACTGCATCGCCTTAACCTTCTCATCATAAACCTCTGTTATGTCTACCAAAGTTCCGGGAACAAACTGTGAAAGCTCTGTCTGATGAGGTTCAAATCCGAAAAGTCTCATCTGTTTTGTAACAGGAAGATCATCTACGATAACTCCCCTTGAGTTAGACTGTATGGAACACTCAAACACGAACTCAGCCACTGCGTTGTGATCAGGATTAAGGATATCTTTTCCGTTTCTGTCATGTGTGATGATGATGTCCGGTCTTACGGATCTTATCTTTCTGATCATCTTTTCACGGATCTCTTCTGTAAGATATGGAGCCATCGGGTAATCGGGGAGATCCCAGAATTCAATATTTTTGATACCTAAAATATCAGCAGCTTTACTTGTTTCCTCCAGTCTGTTTTGCTTGACAGATTCATAAGTAGCACCTTCTTTTTTCCACTGTGCTGCACTTTCACCTCTGATGCCGAAGCTGAGCACCACCACATGAACCTCTGCTCCGTTCTTGATGTACTTTGCGATAGTTCCGCCTGCTCTCCAAACATAATCTGCTGCATGTGCACTTACAACCAACACTTTTTTATCCTTGATCATTTTATTATCTCCTTACTATTTTATCTTTCACTAACCTGTATCGTTAAATGTAACAATTTGTCATTTTCAATATCACATAGGATCTTTTCCGAGGAGCCATCTTGGATTAGTTACCACCATATTTCTGACATCCTCTTCTGTAAGTCCGGCTTCCAAAAGCTTTTCAGAAAACTCTAGGATGCCTTCATCGGGATAACAAAGCTTTGTATTGCCTAAATCTGTTCCCATGACACAGTTTTCAGCGCCGACTGCCTTTATCATGTCAACTATAGTTTCAAAATCAGCTTTCCCTGTTTTCCATGTTGTGTAGCACTGTTCGCATTTGGCACCATAAGAAATAAACATCTTCTGTTCTTCAATGGTATAAAGCGTTGTCGGAAAGCTTACATGAGTAATGATTATCTTTTTCACTCCTCTTTTTGCAGCTTCAGGAACCAGTTTAAATGCTTCCTCATGAGAGATATGACCTGTTGCCAGGATCATGTCGTATCTTGCTATGATATCCAGGATATCAAGTACTTCAGGTTTCAGTTCTCCATGCTCATCAAGACAATTTATCACAGGAGTATTGATGCCCTGTTCCTTCATCTCCAACACGATACTAGCCCAAAAGGCTCTTTTCTTATTTGGATCACCATCGAACTGATAAGCCATCTCATGTTCATTGTCACAGGTCGGAAACCATACCAGCTTAACTCCGCTTCTTGCAGCCATTTCGACTGCAGGAGGATTGAGACCGCCTACAGCACTGTTCAGTGTAATGGTTCCTACAGCATCACATTCCGGAAACATCTTATGGATAAGCTGTGCTCTCCCGGCTGTTGATGTCCAGTGATTTTTGATGGCATACCCCGCCAATGCTGATTGAGTAATTCTTTCACCCATCTCTATGTCATCCATTTTTCTGGGTAAACAGTCAGGTGCGGAATGAACATGCAGATCATAACCACCTTTGATTATTTCATTTATATCACTCATAATATCTCCTCTCTGACAACTTTTAATCATTTTTGATGTTCACGATTGTTGAACAATTTTGATTAGTCATTCATCCTAATCTTGTTTTGATTTTGTGTCAACAAATAATTATTAAATATCGAGCATTTTGTCCATTTTTAATATTTTCGAATCGATATTTTGTTCATCTTTCACAATCACCTCATGTGAATATCAGGCTGTGTGTCTTGTGTTATCGAAAATATTTCTATTATCTGTTGTATTTAAAATTATGATTTACTATAATAACCTATAGTAATGTTCAATATAATTGTTCAACAATAAGGAGCTCTATGGCTGAGACACAAACAACTATTGTATATAACAAATTAAAAAAGAAAATAGAAAAAGGTGAGTACTCTCCGGCACAAAGTTTACCGGAGTCTGCATTGGCCAAAGAATATAATGTCAGCAGGAATACCATAAAAAAGGCGCTGCTCATGTTGGAAAGTGATGGTTATGTAACTATGGATCTGAACAAGGGTGCCAAGGTTTCCAGCTACTCCAAAAATGAAGTGATAGAATTTCTGGAACTCAGGGAACTTTTAGAGGGATTCATAGTTAAACAAACTGTTCCTGTTATCAGTGACAAAAATATAGAAAAGTTAAAGACAACTCTCGACAACATGATGATGTACAGATCATCAGAAGATCTTATGAACTATTCCAAGTCCAATCAGGACTTTCATAAAATCATTTATGCGTCATGTCCCAACAAGACTGCTGTAGATGTGACATTAAAGCTCAAAAATCAGATGCGAAAGTATAACAGTAAAACTATCCTCATACCGGGCAGAGCTGAGCAATCTTTAAAGGAACATACCGACATTTATCAGGCAATCAAAGATCGGGATGCGGAAAAAGCCGAGGCATGTATCAAGACTCATATTTCCAATGTCAAAAATGTCTTCGACAATTACTACTCATTTTTGTTCTGATATAAGTGAGCCTTGTGGCAGATTCCAAAGAAATCTGTCATGCAGCGTCAGCCCTTGCGAAGCGAACTAAATGAGCTGACGTTCCCAGAAGTGCAAAGCGCGAAACGATTCTATATCAAATACACTAAAAAGCATGCTGGAGTTTACCCATATAACGGATAATCTCCAACATGCTTTTTTATATTACATTTTTACACTGTTTCACCTTCTGTCACAGTAAGGTAAGTATATTCCTCACTTTCCTTAAACGAAACTTAAAACCTATGTGGGTGTATCAGGTATTTTTAATTCTCTGACTTGTCCTCAAAAAAACTCTTCATCCTCCGGCTCGTCATAGATTGACTCATAGTAGCCGGCGGTGCCGAAGCCATCATCCTCATGATCCGACAGCATCCACTCCATCAGCTCTACAATCTGATCGTGCTTACCGTCAAAACGATTGTGAACGTAGAAAAGGGACAAAATATTCTCACTGAACTCCAGTCCCGGAATCTTATTATGGAACATCTCAATGATATTCCAGAGAGTGACAGAATCATCATAAACTATGTCCATAACCAGGACATTGAGTTTATCCGGATTGTAGTAGCAATGGATCATATCTCCCACTGTATCCTCACCGAAAAGATCCATGTAAATCTGTCTTATGGCTTTTGCATTAAGTTCATCAGCATCGTTCAGATATGACTCAGGATCCTCCACCGCTATACGGTAATGGTCGAAGGCCTCATTTTTCAGCTCCAGAAACTCCAAAGTATCGGCTATGGCGGTCTCAACCGTCACTTCATTCTGCTCCGCATAGGACTTAAGTATCTCTATATATTCGTCGGGAAATTCCATTTTAACGCTCATAATATCTCCATTCTTTACTCTCTAAACCATTCCTGAAGAACACCGATGTTCCGGCATCCCAAAAACTCTATACTCAGCTGCAGCTTACTTAAGATTCTCCAGCTCTGCCATGAACATATCATAATAATCGTCCTGCCCCTCCAGCTTCGGGGAGTTTTCTCCGCCGCCGTTTGTGGATCTCTTTATGGCCGCATAAAACTCTTCTCCATATGTCAGTATATCCATTTCATATATCTCATGGCCTTCTCTTCTTGCTATCTCGCAGAAAGCCGCCAGCGGATTCTTCTCATTTTGTGTGTTCAAAAGCTCTTTTCGAAATTCCTCATCCTTCAGCGCCTTTTGACGAAGGGCTGACATTACTGTCTCAACGTCCATAATTCCTCCCTGATGTTCACTCTTTTACTGCTGCGGTTTTATGTTCACAACCCAAATTGTCTTGTCCCTGATTCATGCCGTGATGCTCTGATTCCGGGTAACTCCGGACACCAGGCATCATGGTTTGATCCGATCAATCATCATGCTTCATGAAGTACCTGGTGATCGCCGCTCCTATGAGTCCTCCAAGGGTTAATGTCACTGCCGCAAGAAGCACAGGCTTTTTCACATCTACACTGGTGGGAATCTCAAACTCTCCTCCGTTTTTACAGATAAGTCCGATCTCTCCGTCTGCAATGAGATATGACTCCCCATAAAGCATTTCCTTATTGGTAACTGTGTCTTTTCTAATGTAGGCTCCGTCAGTCAGGCAATAAAATGCTCTGTTGGTACTGTCCGGATAGGTTATTTCCTCAAACAGCTTTTTTCCATCCAGCATGGCATCGATGGTCTGATCGTAATGAGGGATAACATTGGTATCCGTAAGCCCCAGCCCTTCAAGAAAGCGTTCATAACCGGCATCCTTTGATTCGCCTTCAAGCTCCGGCTGTGCGTATACGATGTCTGCGCAGTTCATGGTTCCGGCGCTTACTCCTATGACTATTCCCCTGAAGCCTTTGATCCACTCCTTAAGCTTTATCTTATGGAACCAGGCGTTCTCCGTAGGAACATGTCCTCCTGCAAGGATAAGCACATCATAGATTGCGAGGATCTCAACAATTTTTTCATCTCTCGCATCCAGCACATCTATGGAATCCATACTGAGCCCTGATTTATTGAAAGCATCAAGATATGTCTGTGCCATAGCTGTATTCATCTCGGAATTCTTAGGATCCGAAGAAATAAGAAGTCCTTTGCTGTGATCCTTCCAGTCATTCTTAAGCCTGTCAACAAACTGATTTCTGTTATCAAGCTTTTCCGGTAAACCCGTACGGCGGTCAAATCCGCCGGGGGTTGAAGTCATATATAAAATCATTTATTACTCCTGCTATTTTTACGTTTTTCACTTTTTGTAATTTATTATCGTAAATCATCTCTAATGAATAGCTTTATCTGGTTTCTGACTGTTAAAGAGTCAATGACTTACTAATCATTTCCTTTTGCCAGCCTTTGTCCTACCATTATATGCCTTCATAACAAGCCATGACAGTAAATAATTAATTCCCATTACAACCACCACCCACAGAATAGTCTTGTAAACCGGCTGTTCATAAACCCGAAGGAAGAAGTAAGGTCCCACGGTGATGCGGGCAGCATTTAATATAAGCATTATCACCGCATATACAGCTGTAGGTATCAAAGCCCAAACCGGGGCAGCCTTTGGGAGAGCCGTCTTATTTTCTAAAAACAAAAACGAAAACATAGACATTAACGGCACAAGGAAGTGATCCATGGGATGAACTCCGCTGAACAATTCCTCTTCAAATCCCTTCTTGGGTCCAAGAACCGCAAGTACGATAAAAAATGTCAGCATCAAGCTACATACAACCACATATCTCACGGTAATGAGCCAGGCGGGAAGCTCGTCAGAGCCCTTATAATGCTGCATCATATAGGTGGAAACGAATCCGCTGGTCCTCCCTTTGGAAAGCGCCGGCAGCATAAAAAGCACAAACGCCCCACTGCTCAGTAAGCACAGGAAATTTGATACTTCCGTATAGTGATAAAACATTTCGAGTCCGTTGCGGGTCGCATACACGTAGTTAGTTATGATGATTTCCATCAATACTATGATGATATGCAGGAACAACGCAGTTCTGAGTTTTGAATTATTCATTTTAACAATCAAAGCCCGCCGGCATCCACCGTCGGGCCCTTTCCCTTCATTATATATTCAATTTCTTTCCATAAAATATCTTCAATCAATTTCTTAGACAATCAATCAGATATTATTTGAAAATGCTTTTGGATACAATATCTTATCCAATCATTGTATGACATAAAGCTAAGCATCAATCCACTCAGCTTATTGCTGTCACAGTGATTTCAGTGTTACCAGCTGGAAGAAGTGGTATCCCACCTGAAGCGGCATGGGCAGAAGCATATCCGCCATAGTCTCAAGTGCGATCTTTTCTCTTATTTTTCTCTTGGCTTCCGGAGTAAGACGCCTCTCTTTAATCTCTTCGAGGCTTATCTTTGACTCGTCAACGAATTCGTCTTCAGGAACCCATATTTTCTTAAGCTTGATCTTCTCCAATGCCGTTATCAGTTTATCTTTTGGCAGAACTTTGGAATCAAAACCTATGGCCACGCCACCGGTCCTTCTGTAGACACGAACCTCTTTTACGCCTTTGATCTTCCGTATGGCATAGGAAAGCCTCTGATCCTTGATGTAATCAAGTTTTCCGTCCTTTAGACGTATGCGTATCCTGTTATCCAACTCATTTTTAATCGTGAATTTCATTTCGAACCTCATGCTCTCAAAAACTCTACGCTATGGAAGGACTGATATGATCAGTTTCTCCTCGGTAAAA
>JAILDF010000131.1 GCA_024689585.1 Oribacterium sp. | reverse complement strand
GCATTTTTATGCAAGAATACGGGTATTATAACACAGGTTTTGAATAATTACTTCAAAAGTTCGCAAATAATATCTACACATTTATCCATATCAATCTTGCTCACATCTATGCATAATGAATAATTATCTGCATTTCCCATGGTCTGACCGGTGTAGGTCTTGTAATATCTGCGGCGCTCGGCATCCTGCTTACGGATGAATTCTTTGGTAACGGGCTTCTTTACTTTCTCCGCATCCATGGCATGCTCCATACGCCATTCCTCAGATGCTGCAAGGAAAATATCAAAGGACCTGATGCCGGCTTCCTTCAGAACATAATTGGCACATCTTCCGACAATTATGCATGGATTCTGTGACAGTTCCAGAACCACTCTGCTCTGTGCCTTAAATATCTCATCGTGAGTGGAAGTAAGTGACGCCGGTGAAACCATTTCTATAAATCTGGTAGCGGGATTATACTGCTCGCCTTCTTCATCTATGACATCTTTTTCAATTCCGCTTTCTCTGACTGTCTGACGCACAAAATCTTTATCGTAATACGGGAGCCCAAGTTTCTTGCTGAGTTTTTCTGCCAGTACATGCCCATGGGTTCCATATTCGCGACTGATGGTGATAACCTTGTAATTCATATCTTTTTCCTCGCTCATTTAGGATGAATATTTTTTCAATATACCTATATAATATATCAGATACTCACGATAAGAAACATTTTCTCCAAATTTAGTCATTACAATTATGTCTCTATTTTGTCGTTCCATTCAATTTATTAAGAAGAAACGTGTGAAGCTGACCCGATATATAAAAGATTCCCAAAATCGTGTTAATCTGCGGCATCATAAAGAATGCCAGAAACGACAGAATTACGACCACCGCTTTGGCTCTCGTGATATAAACCTGAATCAGCAGGCTTATGGCGATGACTCCGAAGAACATGAGATAAAGGGTTCCTACTATACCTGCCACCTGAGCAATGCTCTGGACGATTTCATCTTCAAAGGGTTTCACAAAAGAATAATTATAAAGTCCAAATGCAAAGATCCCCAAATATGCAGTCCAGAAAGGCGGTGTATACTCGGCAATGGGCTTCGGCTTCGGGACAGCTATATGCAGTCTTCTTAAAATAAGAAGACTGATCTCATATACGATAAAGCCCTGCATGGCTCCGGTAAGTGCCGTAGATATAAGAAGCATCCTGGCCACAAAAGCATCACTCATCATGGACTTCATAAGTGCCATCTGCTGCTCCGTCTGAGGATTGCTTCCCATCATCTTGGTCATCATTTCCATGGACTCATTCATGGCCAGCTGCATCTCAGCCACATACATGCTGAGAGTCTGTCCTGAGATGGCAGCCAGGATCACAGCATTAAAAAGCTCTGCAATGGTGCAAAGGAGCATCACCAGGAAAAGGGTTTTGGTCATGTCCTTTTTATGGTAGATGCAGGTTCCCAGAACCATGCCCACAAATGACTGGCAGGCAGCATTTATAGCCGTTGTGGGCGTACTCACAAGGATGCTGATAAACATGGAAGCTGCCCAGGCAGCAAGTCCTGCCTTCCCACCGTACCTTGCTCCGTAAGCCACCATGGGAATGGGCAGAAGGAACATAAGTATCCCGTGAAACATTCCTCCGGTTTGCCGGTTAATGAGCAGCAATACTCCGAAAAGTGCCACTATCATGGCGCCATAAGTTATTTTCAATGTTTTCTGATTCATTTTTACTTCTCGCTTCAGTTTTCTTGCATATATAGACATCTGATTGTAAAAGCCCGCCCTGACCCGGATATATGAATCTGTGTCTTTACACATCCTTAGGCACTACCCTCTTTCCAGATGTCATATAATTCTAAGCCTTTTTTGCTCCTCCCACAAGCACTTGGATTTCTCTTTTCTTAAACCTGAGAATAATGCTCATGCTCCGTCAGAACAGCTGCCCCGAAATCCCTATAGCCTCTCATATTATGTATTTTTTATGTTTTCTCTCAAAATCACAAATGTTTACGGATTTTTTGCCGACAAAATGTATATAGCTTTGACGTCTTGACAAAAAGAGCCTTAGTATTACAGTAAAACTTTTACAACAGCACACACTTAACACCATCAGGATATAAATATGATAGATAAATTCAAAAAATCCCTGTCACTTCAGATCTCTTTGATCTCAATACTGTCTTATCTTGCACTTGCCTTAATCACCATCTTCATAGTGCATATGCGCTTCGAAGATCGAATGATAAAAGATTATACACGTATGGCTGAAGGCGTTACAAACCTTATGGCTGCCGCCTATGATACAGAGAGAACCGAGGAATATATAGAAAGAAACTACAGCATGCCGGAGTATAATGACATCCTTAAGTACTATTATTCTCTTAAGGAAAATTATCCGGATATTTACTATATGTATGTTTATAAATTTGACTCGGTTGATCCCCATGCCACAGTCATCATAGACCTTGATGAAGAGTACACTGATGATCCACCGGAAGAAAGCATAGAATGGATAGGTGACACCTATGATGTGGACCCGCCCTTTGATTCCGATATCTATCTTATGACTACAGGAAAACAAGCTGCAGTCCACAATGTGAAAACGGAAGAGGGTGAATATCTCCTGTCCTACGTCAGGCCCATCCTTGATAAGGACGGAAATTATGCCTGCAGCGCCTGCGTCGACTTTTCCATGAACTTTATCCATCAGCAGGACAGGGAATTCATATATCAGCTCATAAGCATACTTGCCGTATTCCTGCTCCTGATTCTGGGCGGGAATATATATTACATAAGAAATAAAGTAACCCACCCCCTTGACCGAATCAGCTCCTGCATCGACAGCTTTGTTTATGAAACCGAGGCAAGCCGCTTCCAGAATGTCCAGCGTCTTGAGGCCCTTGACTTCCGTCAGGAGGATGAGATAGGCGTCCTTTATAACAGCTTTGTCAGCAACCTGAAGGAAAGCCTGTACTACATGTCGAATTTCAACAAGGCAAAGGACGAGATAGTAGAAAAGGAAAATGAAATAGAAAAGATAAGCCAGAAAACCTATACCGATGGTCTCACCCCGGCCAAAAACAAAGCGGCTTTCCTTGATGATGAGATTGTATTTAACATCAAGATAAAGAACGGACTTAAGGATATCGCTACCGTAATGGTGGATATAAACAATCTTAAATATGTCAATGACACCTTCGGACACGATGTCGGAGACAAATATATACTGGGATGCTACGACATCATTCAGGATACCTACAAAAATTCACCTATTTACCGTATGGGTGGAGACGAATTCCTTTTAGTACTGACAGAAAAAGATTACGAGGATCGTGATCAGCTGTTCGAAGACATTAACACAAAGTATCAGCAGTGTTATGATAATGAAGAAAAAGAACCTTACGAACGTTACACTGCATCGGTTGGAATGGCCGTTTACAATGACGGCGATGAGTTCCAGGACATTATCAAACGCGCCGACAAGCATATGTATGAGCGTAAGATGATATTTAAAAACGAACATGGAAGCTATAGGTAAACTATGACAACAAGTGGAAAAACAAGACTATATTTATACATCGGATCCGTCCTCACTATCCTTGTAGTGTCTGCGTTTCTGGTCATACTCAACATCAACGAACCCGTGGAGTACACACGGGTTCCTTTTAGTGTCCTTGCAATACTTACAGTCATATCCTGTATTGCCATGACACTGTTTTTTGCCAAAGGACCGGTTTTTGATATTTACGGACAGCTGGAAAGCACCAATATAAATGCCATGCTTCTGACTGTCATAATCATTATCCAAATCTCCTTTTTCTTCGAGATCATCTCTGTAAAAAACCAGCTCCTGAACTATCAGGTCTATACAGACATACGAAACGATATCAATGTTGCCTCAACCTACCCGGAAAGAAAGCTTGATGATCTTTTGGAGTCCCTTTGCAAAGACAGCATTACCGAAATCTCCGTAACCGATATGTCCGGAACGGTTTTACACTCCTCGAATAAAAGCATTATCGGAAGTACCGCAGAGCGCACCAGGTACACCTACAGCTTCAATAAGAAAAGCAGTATACGGTTCAGTGTGGATCCATTTTTTGTACGAAACAAAATAAAATCCATCGCCCTGAATCTCCTCACAGTCCTGGTAACTTCGGTTTTCTTCTCCGTTGAGATAGTCCTTCTCATGATAATGAATGTGTCGAAGGGAATGACTAAGCGGATTCTTAAGGATTATCAGGATAAAGACAAACGGTCACAGATTCCTGAAGACGAATACGAAAAGATCAAAGCCTCCCTGGAAAATGCCGATATTCCGTCTGCCCTTTACTATATACGGCAGATTGCCTTTCTGTTCTATTTCGCTTCCAGGCTGTCTTCTTCATTTATTCCAATTGTTGCCAAATCCCTCAACAATCCCATAAAGGGAATGGCAGCTACAACCGCAGCAGGTATCCCTCAGTCGGCAGAGACTCTTCTTACCTGCTCCGCCATATTCATAACTACAGTCATGCTGGAGAAAAAAGGCTGGAAGTTTCCGTTTATCTCCGGACTTCTTCTGGTATCGGCAGGAACCCTGTCCTCTGCCCTGTCCACCAATCTTTTCCTATTCGTGCTGTCAAGAGCATTGGTGGGACTTGGCTACGGTTTTTGCTGGATGACCCTCCGAAATCTTTCACTTTTCGGAAAGAATGCAAAACAGCAGCTTTTGGGATTTGCACTTTTGAATGCGGGAATTTACTCGGGAATGAACTGCGGTTCTTCACTGGGCGCTATCCTTGCGGATGTATTTGGGTATAAGACAGTTTTTTTCATTTCTGCCGTTTTCACTCTTATGACCTCAGTCTTTATCATAAGACTTGAAAATGCTCTGCTTCCTAAGGCAAAAAGCAATGAAACAGAAACCGGACAAACCGCTAAGATATCCTTCAATGAGAACTTTTCAGTATTCCTGTTTGTGATCCTTATGATCGCACCGGCAAGTATTGCAGCCTCCTTCCTGAGCTACTATCTGCCTCTTTACTTTGACTCCATGGGCGGAAGCATAACCGATGTCGGAAGATCCCAGATGTTATACGGAATACTTCTTGTATATGCAGGTCCCACTCTTTCAGTCTTTATATCAAAGCTCAAGGGCAAGTCCCTCAAGAGAATAAACTATGTTTATAATCTCATGATAGCTTTGAGCCTTCTGTTCCCGGTTATGGGAGCGAGTCTGTTCCTGCCTTACGTAAGTGCCTGTCTGCTGGGAACAGCCGACAGTTTTGGCTTCGGTGTCCAGAACAACTATTTTCTGGCACTTCCGGCTGTAAAGAAGCTTGGACCATCAAAATCTCTTTCGATTCTGTCTTTCCTCAAAAAAATGCTGGAAATGATCGGTCCTTTCGTATTTGCCGCAGTATTGACGCTGGGTTACAGGGCAGGAATAGGTGCTTTGGCCGTAGCATTTGCTATAATGGCAGTAGCATATTTTATTTATTCGGAGATGATGCAAAAATCCGGAACAGTACGATAAAGGCCGGATTTTTAGAAATCAAGAGAATCAGTATAGGAGCCGATTAGATCTGCATCTGTATGTCAGAGATAAACGGCGGAAAACATGCGTTTATAGAGGAGCATAATAGTATGATAGTCAGTGTAGTTTACGGAGGAACTCCCGAAGAAAAGGGTCCTTCAGAAAAAAACGCAAAAGATATAGCAAAAGCCCTGGAAAACAGGGGACATGAAGTTCATCTCCTTCAAATTGGGAAAGATATAATAAATGCCATCCTTTCCGTCAAAACAGAGGTGGTTTACTTATGTGTTCAGGGAAAGGGTTACGGAGACGGAACCTTCCAGGCCATACTCGAAATGCAGGAAATTCCTTTCACAGGAAGTCATATGCGGGCTGCGTGTCTCATTAATGATAAGATCCTCAGTAAATTGGTTTTTGACCGTTACGGAATACGTACCCCGAAATGGGATATCCTGACTAAGAAGCAATTTGAAAAAGGCGACTATCCCTATGAAGATTTTGGATACCCCTTTGTTGCCAAAGCTCCTACACAGGGAGGCAGCTTCGGCATAGAACTGATCAGATCACGGGAGGATATTCCGCGCATCGGGAGCGTATTTAAATATGACGACCCCATCCTGCTTGAGAAATTCATTCCGGGAGGGTTCTATACCGTAGGCATTTACAAAAGCAAAAAGAGTCTGGTTTCTCTTCCCGTGGTGGAAGGCCTTGATCTGGATAAGCAGGATAATGCTGGCGACGGGCTCATTACCTTCACAGGCAACTACGGAATATGCGAAAGCAGGCTTAACCAGAATGTCACTGAGGAAATAAAACACCTTGCCATGGAGGTTTATCATGCCACCGGCGCAAAGGATCTCTGCCGTGTTGATTTTATGGTTTCCGAAGAAGACGGTAAGCCCTATGTCCTTGAGATCAATGCCGTTCCGGGGCTTAAAAGACGCAGTCTTATGCCGAAGGCCGCGGAGCTTGCAGGTATAGTTTATGAAGATATGATTGAAGACATACTTTACGCAGCATTAGACAACAACGCAGAATAAGGAGTAAATCTATGTTCAGAAATATGAAAATCAGCTTAAAGATCCTGCTGGTCATACTGATAATGTCTTTAGGTTCACTTATCGTGGTCTTTAGTGCTTCCTACTATTTTATGAATTCCATGGTCGATGAGTTCCAGCAGACCAACATTACCCTGGGAATCAATTCTTCGGAAGTCACCAAGGCTTCACTTATGTCCCAGACGGAATACTACCTCCTGCAGCTCATTCAAAAGCAGGCCAATAATGCAAACAATGAGCTTCACGAAGTAAACAGGGCTGTTACGGAGGCCTCCAAATATACCCAGCATCTGTTTGAGACTCAGGAAAATTTAATCGGTCATGATATGCCGAGACCTGACGAAACCGAAATGGGCGTGGCATCATCAAAGTACTTCCTGGCGAAGGGCGTAGAAGCTACTCCTGAAGTAATGCAGGAGGTTTACACCTTATCCTATTGTGAGTACATGTTTGCCCCGACTTTGGACCAGAATCCTATTCTGGATAATATCTACATCGGTACCGTAAGCGGTATTTCCTACAGATATTCAAGGTCCAATGCTTTCAATCCTGATTATGATCCAAGGCAGAGAGACTGGTATAAGGCTGCTATCTCTCATCCCGATCAGCTTATATGGCTTCCTACATATACTGATTCTTACGGAAACGTATGTATCACTGCGGCCATGACCTACAGAAATGCAGACGGACTTATTGCAGGCGTAGTTGCATCGGACGTACTTTTAACAAGCATCATAAATGAAGTTATGAATATGAAGATCGGCGAGACAGGTTCAACTCTGATACTTGATTCCGATTTGAATTTCATAGCTCACCCGAGTATGAACAATCCGTTTTTCAATTCTGACCTCAGAGGTCATTTTTCCGGCGTTGACTTCATAAAGAGTATTCATTCCTCAGATAGTTCTATCATGCAGACCGTCTACGAAGGAAAAGACAGCTATGTCGCCTTTTCAAAGATGGCTGAAACCGGTTGGATATTCTGTGCGACCATCGAAACCGGCGAAGTAACAGCCCCTGCCCTGGAAGCCAAGACTCAGAATGATATCCTCACCGAAGCTTCTCAGAGGAACATGCAGAACCAGATATTCAATATCCTCCGCCTGTTTATGATCTTCTTCTCAATCATGGGAATAACAGTTGTTATGACCTCCTTTGCGGTAACCGGAACCATTACGAGACCTATCCAGAGGCTCGCCAGCAGCGTTCTGAAAATCGGTAAAGGTGAGTTTAATGAGAAGATCCCTGTGGAATCCGGTGATGAGGTCGGTCAGCTGGCTGACAGATTCAACACCATGCAGGATGACCTCAAAAACTACATGCAGAATATAAAGAAGGTCACTGCAGAAAAGGAGAGAATCGGAACAGAGCTTTCGGTTGCTACCAATATCCAGGCTCATATGCTCCCCACAGTCTTCCCGCCTTATCCCGACAGACCGGAAATAGACATTTATGCATCCATGAACCCTGCAAAGGAAGTCGGCGGTGATTTCTATGATTTCTTCTTTGCCGATGAAACCCACTTTGCCATGGTCATCGCAGACGTATCCGGAAAGGGAGTTCCCGCCGCACTTTTCATGGTCATCACAAAGACTCTCATCAAGGATCATGTTCAGCAGATGAAGGGCAAAACCTTAAGCGAAGTACTTACCGAAGTAAATAACCAGCTCTGCGAAAACAATGAAGAAGAGATGTTTGCAACCTGCTGGATCGGAATCATCGACATCACCACAGGAAAGGGTGTTGCTTCCAATGCAGGCCACGAACATCCTGTTTTAAGAAGAGCCGGCGGTGAGTTCGAGCTTGTTGTATACAAGCATACCCTCGCTCTTGCAACCATTCCGGGCGTCAAGTTCCGTGAGCATGAATTCGAGATGCATCCGGGAGATACACTTTTCGTTTATACTGACGGTGTTCCCGAAGCCACCAACATAGACAATGAGCTTTACGGTACCGACAGAATGCTTGAGGCACTGAACAAAGACAAGGATCTTCCTCTGGAAAATATCCTCAAGAACTTAAAGGCTGATGTTGATACCTTCGTGGGTGAAGCAGATCAGTTTGATGACCTCACAATGCTGGCCATGAAATTTAATGGGCCACAGTAAATTTTAAACAGTAATCCACCGGGGACGGTTCTCGCCGGCGAGAACCGTCCCCGGTGGATAAAAGATAAAATTAAGACCCCTTAGAATCCCACCTGGTTCTAAGGGGTCTTGTTTAGTTCACCTGCATAAAGGAAAGGTTTTAAACGGACGCCCTCTGGCTGTGACGTCTGTCGTGGGCCATATAGAATTCTGCTTTGTCCTCATACATCAGCTTGTCGGCTGTTTTAATAGCGGCAGAAATCTTTTTTCTGTCCGGAATCCAGACAAAACCGGAAGCCATACTTACCTTGTCATTGTCTTCAAGCTCCTGACGGAACTGATACTGCTTTCTTTCAAAAACATACTTTTCCATATCCGGCGCCAGAACGACAAATTCATCGCCGCCCACACGGTACAGATGCTCCATTCCGAAATGCTTGGCAATAAGCTTCGTGGCCCGGATGATGAGAAGATCTCCTTCATCATGTCCATGGTTATCATTTATTTCCTTGAGCCCGTTAATGTCTATGAATCCAACTCCCACACAGCCCTCTCCTGCTGCCAGCTCCGCTTCTTTCTTTATCATGGCATAACGGTTATGGGCTGAGGTCAATGCATCATTGTCTGCCATATAAACAAGACGGTGCACCAGTGTGCTGTTTGCTATCTTATAGGACAGGAATACAGCCACAGAGGAAAGCATAAATTCCGTATCGTCGCTTTCATCAAGCCTGTAATTCTCCGCAGCGATAAAACCGATAACTTCATCCTTTGAAAATACCGGAACAACTATGATCCGCTTCACTCCCATCAGTTTAAGCTGGCAGTAAACATCCCTGTAGGCAACTCTTATCCCGGAAATATTGTCAAGATTTACAGCCCTGCCTTCAACGCTCAGATCTGCCCAAATCTTGAAAAATATGTCATACTCCAGACCCTGAATATACTCCTTCTGTGATAATATTCCCTTCCTGCACAACTCAAAAGGATTGTTTACTTTATCTCCTACTTTTTCAAAGATACATAACCTGTCCGGACTGATGACACTGCCCAGTTCTTCCAGCACCCGGTTCATGGTATCATTATAATCTTCAAAGGTATTGAGGAGCTTTGCAATACGAATAATGGCACTATCCAAAACATTATTTCTTTCAAGAGCCGCCTTTTCACTTTGAAGGTCTATATCTTTCACCAGGGGCACAACATTATCAAAGGATGGCGGATTCAAGGATGTGTCTTCTTTCACTGTATCCGGAAGTCTGTCGCTTCCTTCTCCGTCAACACGGTTTTCCGATACCATGACGATGAGTATGGCATAGTTTCCCGTAACCTTATCCCGGGAGAAAAGTCTGATATTGGTGTGGAACTTCACTCTGTCCGTGCAGACTATATCATAAGCGGTTTCCCAGTTTCCGGATTTAAGACATCTTCTGACAGATTCATCAAAAATCCGTTTTCTGTCTTTATCGGTATAGGTAATAACATCAGAAACCTTTATGTTCCGCCCATAAATAGTCTCAAGATACTCCTTATATACAGCATTTGCCCTCATAAGACGGTAGGTTTCAACCCCGTCAAATTCAAGTATTCCGATGCCTATTCCTGCGAAGGTCTCCGACACCAGCATTCCGGCATCACCATTAAGCTCCAGATCCGAAAGACTTGCCTGTCCCACCTGATCATAGAATTCCGACTCTTCGATATTCTCACGATATAAGCCGATACCCATATCATTTCTTTTCAGGATCTCGTTTAGCGGATTAGGCTTACTGTACAGGTACCCCTGAACCTTATCACAGCCTATTTCTCTCAGGAATTCAAGCTGTTCCTCCGTTTCAACACCTTCTGCCAGTGTATCCACTCCCAGCTGCTCTGCCATCTCCACGATCTTTCTGATGATTCCCGCGGTTTTGACCTTCTTACTGAAATCCTTCATGAATTTCATGTCCAGCTTGATGAGGTCAAAGTCAAAATCCTGAAGGACATTGAGACTGCCGTAACCACGGCCAAAATCGTCCATCCAGACCTTAAAGCCATTACTCTGGAGCTTATTTATCTGCTCTATGATATAGCTGTGTTCAAGCTCCAGGACGCTTTCAGCAATCTCTATAACTAGATACTTGGGCGAAACCCCTGCTGCCTCCACTCGCTTAAGGATCTCGGAAACCATGTCGCAAGACTCAAAATCATACTTGGACACATTAACAGAGATGGGAACGACCTGAACGATCTTACCATCCTGATATTTTCTGATATCCGAAAGCACCAGATCTATCATGTAAAGATCCAGCTTATGAAGAAGCTTTGCATCTTCAATTACGGGGATGAACTCCTCCGGAAGTATCATGCCGTATACAGGATCCACCCATCTTGCCAATGCTTCTTCATTACAAATAAGCCCCGTCATGGCACGCATTATGGGCTGATAATAAACCTCTATCCACTTCTCGTCCAAAGCCCGGATGAAGTGTCTGAGAATATAGTCTCTTTTATCGACTTCCCGGTAAACCGGATTTCCCTGATCGGCATTCACCGGCTCTTTAAACTTTTTTTCACTTAGCTTATATTCTTCACTCATGGTTTGTTTATAGCGATATAAATTCCCAAACATAAGAATGTTTAGCAGAATTTAATCCTCTCAGCAGAACAAAAAACGTAACAAAAACCGTAATCTCACGCACAAATGAACGGAAAAGATACCTATCCGCCCGTTCTATATCTAAGTACTTCGGATACTTTGCCTATTTTATAACCTTATTTATACGGTTAATAGAGTTTTAAGATTTTAAAAAAAGATTCAGCCGGGACATATGCCCCGGCTGAATCTGTTAAAATCTGATTTTATTTCTCATTCGGCATCTTCCATGCGTGATGGTTGGTATGAAGGAGATGATGAGACTTTTCGGAAAGCGGCTTACCGAGGTAGTCCTCATAAATCTTTGTAATGGACGGATTCTCATGGGAGAATCTGAGCTCCATGTTGGCATCCTGTGAG
Source organism: Oribacterium sp. (assembly GCA_024689585.1). Taxonomy (GTDB): domain Bacteria; phylum Bacillota; class Clostridia; order Lachnospirales; family Lachnospiraceae; genus Oribacterium. The sequence goes on along the minus strand of JAILDF010000131.1, from coordinate 6,215 downwards.
TAAAGAACCGGTGCTCTTTCGGGAGCCATCTCTACTCCGTCATGGATAGGCTGTCCACCGCCACCTACGCAGCCGCCGGGACATGCCATAACCTCAACGAAGTCATAGTGTACACGACCCTGCTTAAGGTATGTAAGAAGCTTGTTTGCATTGCCGAGACCATTGGTAACGGCAACACGAAGAGTCTTTCCCGCAAGATCGAACTCAGCTTCCTTCCAGCCGTCCATACCACGTACTGCCTTAAAGGCATCCGGATCTGGATTCTTTCCTGTTACAAGGAAGTAGGCACTTCTTAATGCTGCCTCCATAACACCGCCGGTTGCGCCGAAGATATTGCCGGCACCGGATCCGATACCAAGTGGCATATCAAGCTCTTCCTCAGGAAGCTCCTTAACGATAATCTGATCGGATCTTATGAGACGGTTAACCTCACGGGTTGTGAGTGAGCAGTCAACTTCAGGATTTCCATGCTCATCTATCATATTTGGATAAGCGCACTCTGCCTTCTTTGCAACGCAAGGCATAATGGAAACGCAGAAGATATCCTTAGGATCCACCTTAAGAAGCTCTGCATAGTAGCTCTTTGTAACAGCACCAAACATCTGCTGAGGTGACTTTGCGGTTGAAAGATTGTCAACGAACTCAGGGTAATGAGCCTTGACATATCTTACCCAGCCCGGACAGCAGGAAGTGAACATCGGGAACTTATGGTTCTCGGGATTCTTCAGCTTCTCAAGGAACTCTGAGCCCTCCTCCATGATGGTAAGATCTGCTGTAAAGTTTGTATCAAATACATAATCTGCGCCTGCTCTTCTTAAAGCAGCCGCAAGACGCTTTACGGTTGCAAATTCAGGATCAAGTCCGAAAGGCTCGCCCCAGGCAGTTCTGATGGATGGTGCGATCTGGAAAACGGTGATCTTGGAAGGATCTTCAAGGGCATCCAGAACACGATCCACATCGTCACGCTCACGGAGAGCGCCAACCGGACAGTGAGTTATACATTGTCCGCAAAGTGCGCACTGGGAATCCTCAAGAGCGTAAACTCCGGTAACATCCACCGTTACACGGGAACCGGTATTAACCACATCCCAGATATTGCTGTTCTGAATCTTGTCACACACCTGAATACAGCGCATGCACTGGATACACTTATCGTAATCTCTGATAAGAGGGAATCTGACATTACCCTTGTTTTCAGGAATCTGTTTCTTATAAGGAAGGCTATGGATATTGAGATCATTAGCCACCTTCTGAAGAGTACAGTTGCCGCTTCGTACACAGACCGCACAGTTTGTGTTGTGCTGGGAAAGGATCAGCTTAACATTGGTCTTTCTCGCAGCTCTGGCTTTCTTTGAGTTGGTGTAAATCACCATACCCTCGGCTACGGTATTGTTGCAGGCTGTAAAGAGCCTTTCATATCCCTCAACCTCAACCACACAGACGCGGCAGGCACCGATCTCGTTGAGTTCCTTCATATAGCAAAGGGTAGGGATGTGGACTCCTGCCTTGGAAGCAGCGTCCAGTATAGTTGTCTTCTCGGGAACCTGCAGGGAGATTCCGTCTATCGTAACGTTTACCATTTTGCTTCTCTGCCTCCTTTAAAGATTCCATAACCAAAGTGATCGCAATGCAGACATCTTCCGGACTCCTGGCATGCCTCTTCGTCGGACATACCGCACTCCATGATCTTGAAATCGTGCTTTCTTTCTTCCGGAGAACGCTCCATCATATTTACTCTTCCGCATGGCTTATGATCGTCAAAGCGGACAGGAGGAAGATCTATATCTGACTTTATCTCGTGGAAATATCCGAGATATTCGTCAATGTTTGCGGCCGCAACCTTTCCTGCTGCGATGGCACGGATTACGGTTGCAGGGCCTGTAACACAGTCACCACCCGCAAAGATTCCGTCCTTGTCACGGATATCGCTGGTGTCAAATGCCTGAATCTGTCCACGCTCTACAGGGATTCCGTACTCACCGAACTTACGTGAATCGATACCCTGACCGATAGCCACAAGGACTCTGTCACACGGGATTCTGAGCTCTTCTGTATCAGCTGCCACCGGCTTCGGTCTTCCGCCGCTGATAGGACCCACGATCTGAGGCTGTACCCAGATAGCTGCAACGCTTCCGTCCTCTTTCTTCTCGATACGTAAAGGAGCATGAAGCTCTACGATGTCGCAGCCGTCAGCGATGGCACCCTCAACCTCTTCGGGAAGGGCAGTCATATCAATCTTTCTTCTTCTGTAAAGGATCTTTACAGTCTTTGCATTGCATCTGATAGCTGAACGGGCAACGTCCATGGCAACATTACCGCCGCCTACTACAACTATATCCATACCTGTGAAATCAGGATAATCGTCATCACCGATGGCTCTCAGCATTTCAACCGCTGAAATAACGCCCTCTGCATCTTCGCCTTCGATTCCGATCTTCTTGTCTGTGTGAGCGCCGATGGCAACAAACATTGCATCGTACTGTTCTCTCAGCTCAGCGATAGAGATGTCCTTGCCAATGCTTACATCAGTCTTAAGCTTGAAGCCGCTCTTCATAATGCACTCAATCTCGGCATCCAGGGCTTCTCTCGGAAGACGATATGCAGGTATGCCGTATCTGAGCATTCCTCCTGCCTTCTTTCTCTGCTCATAAACCTCTACCTCATGTCCCATAAGTGAAAGGTAGTAAGCCGCACTGAGTCCTGCCGGGCCTCCGCCGATAACTGCAACCTTCTTGCCTGTTGCCGGCTGCTTCTCACCGATCCTGAACTCGTCCTCATGCTCAACCGCATATTTCTTGAGTCCGCGGATATTGATAGGATCGTCAACCATGGTTCTTCTGCAGCGTACCTCGCAAGGATGCTCGCAGATCATGCCGCAGACTGCGGGAAGCGGATTGTCCTTTCTGATAAGGGCAACCGCATCATTGTAACGGCCTTCATGTATAAGTGAAATGTATCCCGGAATATCCACATGTGCAGGGCACTGGGCAACGCAGGGTACAGGCTGATCCTGATGTCCCGAACATCTCCCGTGCAGTACATGCTCTTCGTAATCTCCGCGGAAACCTCTGATGCCCTTCAGTACCATTCGTGCAGCCTCTGAACCTATGGCACAGTCCGCAGAATAGTAAATGCTCTGGGCGGTTTCCTCGATAACTGTCAATGTCTCCATGGTGGCAGTTCCGTCAAGCACAGAATCGATCAGCACTTCCAGCTGTCCCAGTCCTACTCTGCAGGGTACGCATTTACCGCAGGACTGAGCGTGACAAAGGTGCAAAAATGAAGCGGCAAGATCAACCGGACAAAGTCCCGGCTGACTCGCCGTGATTCTTCTTTCCAGATCCTTGTACAGATCCTCCACCGTCTTCTGCGCATTGTTTTGAGTTACAATGCTCAATCTACTCATGGTGTTTACCTCCTTACTTGGGAATGTCAACCCGAAAAAATCTGCTCTCCGAAAGGCCGACTCCGCATGTCAGGTTTCCTCACAAGATTTCGACCCGGCACGCTCTTTCCCGACTCTTTTGAGTTAGCCATAACTTACTGTTATTTTTAGCGTTCTAGATATAATTAAAGCAAATTAAATCATTTTTGTAAACTTTAACAAGTAAAAAAACCATATATGGATTCTTAATGTGCAAAATAGATAAATTTTATGAAAGAACCACCGGGGATTTGCAGTCAAGTAAATGTACAAAAAGAAACCCGGAAGCCTGAGTGTATGCTTCCGGGTTATATTTCATCGCGAGGAATTACAAAGCAGTTATAGACTGCGACTATTGCCAACGATAGAATCTTAGTATTTTCCAAAAACCAAGCATCGTAGTAGGATTATGACATCAGGAAATCCAAGGCGAAAGCGAGGTAACGGTAATGAAAGGGAGAAAAAAATCAGTTCAGAACCAAAAGCTGTATATGCGAATGTGTTGACTTTAATAATTGTAAGACCGAAGACAAAAAATAAACATTAGAAAAAAGGAGATCAATACCATGAGCGAATACAGATTTGAAACATTACAGTTACACGTTGGACAGGAGCAGCCGGATCCGGCAACAGATGCCAGAGCGGTTCCCATTTACCAGACCACTTCCTATGTGTTCAGAAACAGCAAGCACGCAGCCGACAGATTCGGTCTTGCGGATGCCGGAAATATCTACGGAAGACTCACCAACTCCACACAGGATGTTCTTGAAAAGAGACTTGCGGCACTTGAGGGAGGCAGTGCTGCCCTGGCAGTGGCTTCAGGCGCTGCAGCCATAACCTACACTATCGAGGCATTGGCAGCAAACGGTGGACATATCGTAGCACAGAAGACCATCTACGGCGGAAGCTACAACCTTCTGGCACACACACTTCCACAGTACGGTGTTGAAGCAACCTTCGTGGACGCTCACAATCTTTCAGAGGTGGAGGGTGCCATAAAGGATAACACAAGAGCCATCTACCTTGAGACTCTCGGAAACCCCAACAGCGACATCCCAGACATCGACGCCATTTCGGAGATCGCACATAAGCACGGACTTCCGGTTATAGTGGATAATACTTTCGGCACACCATATCTCATCCGTCCTTTCGAGCACGGCGCCGATATCGTGGTGCACTCCGCAACAAAGTTCATCGGAGGTCACGGAACAACTCTTGGCGGCGTTATCGTTGAGTCAGGAAAGTTTGACTACAAGTCAAGCGGAAAGTTCCCGAACATCACAGCTCCCAATCCGAGCTATCATGGAGTATCCTTCTATGATGCGGTAGGTCCTGCAGCTTTCGTAACTTACATCCGTGCCATCCTTCTGAGAGATACGGGAGCAACCATTTCGCCTTTCAATGCTTTCCTTCTACTTCAGGGAGTGGAGACATTGTCACTCCGTCTCGACAGACATGCGGAGAATACAAAGAAGGTGGTTGAGTTCCTGTCAAAGCATCCGAAGGTAGAGAAGGTAAATCATCCTTCTCTTCCGGATCATCCGGATCATGAGCTTTATAAGAGATATTTCCCGAACGGCGGCGGATCGATATTCACCTTCAATATAAAAGGCGGTCAGGAAGAAGCCTGGAAGTTCATCGATAACCTTCAGATTTTCTCACTTCTTGCCAATGTTGCCGACGTGAAGAGTCTGGTTATCCATCCGGCTTCCACAACCCATTCACAGCTTTCTGAGGAAGAGCTGCTGGATCAGGGCATCAAGCCAAACACCATCAGACTTTCCATCGGAACAGAGCATATCGATGACATCATCTCAGATCTGGAAAAGGGATTTGCAGCGATATAATACAAAACCACCTGGGAGCAGTTCATGAAAACTGCTCCCAGGTGGTTTTCTTATAACTCTTTATACTTCATCAATTCCTCAATATAAGCCTTACCATACACCGACATAACGCTTCCTTTCCTCACGATGTAGCCGATGACCAGTGGGTCCTCTTCCTTAAGCTTAATGGAAACCATACCGCGAAGAACCGCATCATCGCTTGAAAGCATTCCGCATCCCACAGAGTAGCCCTGGAGCCTCTCGATGATCTCCATGGTGGTAGCTCTGTCGTCAGACTTTATCATTTTCTTAAAGTCATAATCCGCCATGGCTTCTTCCGTCAGATAGAAGTTACTGTCATCACTCTGGTCAAAGGAAACGCAGGGGTAGTCGGAAAGCTCCTCCAGAGAGATTTCCTTTCTTCCTGCAAACTTGTGGTTTTCCCAGACGTAAGCATAGGTTTCCCTCTGCATGAGCGGAGTAAACTCAAGATTGTACTCCTTAAACAGCTTCCTGATGATACTCTCATTAGAGCCGGAAAAGGAAATGATTCCCACTTCGCTTTTCAGTGTCCTCACATCTTCAAGTACATCCCTGGTTTTCGTCTCATGAATGGCAAAAACATATTTGTCCGGATCGAATGTCTTTATCACATCCGTAAAAGCTTTTATGGCGAAATTGTAGTGCTGGCTTGATACGGAAAACCGCTCCTTGTCGCTGTCCTTGGACAAAAATCTGTCCTCCAGTATTTCGTATTGTGCCAATGCCTTCTTCGCATAGGCAACGAACTCCCGGCCCTCATCCGTAAGGGATATACCCTTGTTGGTCCTCTCAAATATCAGTATCCCAAGCTCTGTCTCAAGATCAGTGATACTTGTGGAAAGTGCCGGCTGTGATACAAAAAGTTTTGTGGCAGCTTCCCTCATGGATGAAGATGCCGCCGTTTCAAGCACATATCTGATCTG
>JAILDF010000125.1 GCA_024689585.1 Oribacterium sp. | reverse complement strand
TCTTCAAAAAGTTTGCTGAAAAGGGCGAATATGCAAAGCTTCCGACGGATGCCGAAAAGCGTGAAGCCGAGCGGGAGATCATGGAGGCAAGAGAAGAGGAAATCCGGAATGCAGGCAGAACCGATGAGGAAGCGGAGGAAGATAACGATGCAACCATCTCCTACGAAAGTTCAGATGCAGCGATCAAAGATACAGACACCCTGAAAACAGCTGACAAATCAGATTCTTCTGTTACAGAAAACAATGCCGGAATATCAACACGAAGTTCAAAAGACAGTTTTATTCATGGAGCTGATGATGGAGCTGCCGAAGCATTGACCTCTAAAAGAAAACACCAGGAGCCTATTTTTAAAGGAGTAACCCATGCTTCACAGGGTGGCGACACCCCCGGCGGAAAGAAGGTCTCCGCGGACGGCACCAAGAAGGTTTATAAGAGCACCGTTCAGGCCGAGTCCACTCCGGAAGCCCTCAAGGTTAAACGTGCCAAAAACAACTCCGGCCGCGGTAAGCTTTACAACCCGGACAGCGAAGGCGGTAATGTGAGCTCCCATGACTGGACGGTATAAAAATATAGCTGCTGCAGTTTAACATTAAAGAGATCCACCGGGGACGTAGTATCATGAATATTATTTTTGTCTTATATGAATTTTTGCTCTGACACCATAGATTTATTTTCGTTGACAGAGTCTTAAAGCAAACATAGAATTATTTTAATTTAATAAATTAAACCGTTGAGGCGGAGATAAAACGGGATATGCTCTCACAGAGAGCCGGCGATGGTGAGAATCCGGCAGAATTACAGTTTCGCAAATGGACCGCTAAGGGCACAATGAAAGGCACATGATGGTTTTCCGAACATAGTTAGCGAGACTGCATCGGAAAAACCCGACCGGAAACGATTCAGTGTTTATCAGTTTCCTGCCGAGTATCCTGTGACGTAAGGCTTACGTCAGTAGCCGGAGATATGTTGGTATCTCGCAAAGCGCACATAGTATGTGAAGCAGGGTGGCACCGCGAAGAATATTCGTCCCTGGCAGAATCTTTTTGATTCTGCCGGGGACTTTTTGTTTATTATCCCAAAATACGAAGAATTTTGGGATGCCTCCCAGCCGATGGGAACGTCAGCTGAAATCAAACGTTTTTCTTCATTTTACATATTAGCGCAGCGGGATCTTTGAAAGGAGATTTCACAAATGATCATTCCATCTTATGAAACAGTAAAGCAGTATCAGAACGACGCAAGCTACAAATATATTCCGGTGGCCTGCGAGATCCTGTCGGATTTCCTCACCCCCATCACAGCACTTAGAATACTGAAGAATGTTTCCGACCATGTTTTCATGCTTGAATCCGTTGAGGGCCGGAACAAATGGGGCAGATATACCTTTATAGGCTTTAACCCAAAGATGGAGATAACCTGTCTTAACGGAGAGTTCAAGGCCGGTGGGTTAAACATTAAAACCGATCGTCCTGACGATTACATCAGACAGCTTCTGAATGAGTATAAAATGCCGAAAATGCCCGGGATGCCTCCTTTCACCGGTGGACTTGTAGGCTACTTTTCCTATGACTATCTGAAATACTATGAGCCGACACTTAATCTCGATGCGGAGGATACAGAGCATTTCAATGACATTGACCTGATGCTTTTTGACAAGGTCATCGCCTTTGACAATCTGAAGCAGAAGATAATGGTCATAGTGGACATGAAGCTTGCCGGCGGTGAAAGCGCATATCACAATGCCGAAATGGAGATCGAAAACATTGTTAAGCTTCTGAAAACCGGGGCTCCGAAAGAGGAGGAGCCCGGCAGGATTATGAGCGAAGTAAGACCGTTTTTCGACAAAGAACATTTCTGCGGCATGGTGGAAAAGGCGAAGCATTATATCCATGAAGGAGACATTTTCCAGATTGTACTCTCCAACCGTCTGGAGGCGGACTATGAGGGTTCCCTACTTAACACCTACAGGATTCTGAGGACACTGAATCCGTCACCTTACATGTTCTACTTTTCAAGTGCAGATCTGGAAGTTGCCGGGGCTTCGCCGGAGACCCTGGTCAAGCTTCAGGACGGGGTTCTTCACACCTTCCCTCTGGCAGGCACCAGACCCCGCGGTAAAACCGAGGAAGAAGATAAAAGGCTTGAGGAAGAGCTGCTGCAGGATGAAAAGGAGCTTGCAGAGCACAACATGCTGGTGGATCTCGGAAGAAACGACATCGGCCGTATCAGTAAATTTGGTTCCGTAAAAGTGGAAAAATATCATCAGGTCGAGCGCTACAGTCATGTGATGCACATAGGCTCAACTGTCCGGGGTGAGATCAGAGATGACTGCGACGCTCTTGACGCGGTTGGTTCCATACTTCCGGCGGGAACATTATCAGGAGCCCCCAAAATCCGCGCCTGCCAGCTCATAAACGATCTGGAAAACAACAAACGCGGCATATACGGCGGCGGCATCGGCTATATCGATTTCACGGGAAATCTGGATCTCTGTATCGCCATAAGAATCGCATACAAGAAAAACGGAAAAGTGTTTGTAAGAAGCGGCGCGGGTATAGTAGCTGATTCCGTGCCGGAGAAGGAATACCAGGAGTGCATCAATAAGGCTGCTGCAGTGGTAACAGCGCTGAAGGAGGGCCAGGAATTATGATTTTATTACTCGACAATTACGACAGTTTTACATATAACCTTTTCCAGATGGTGGGCAGCATAGAACCTGACCTTAAGGTGGTTAGAAACGATGCCCTCACTGTAGATGAGATCAGGAAGCTGAACCCTGCCGGAATCATTATCTCACCGGGACCGGGACGACCTGAGGACTCGGGAGTCTGCCCCGAAGTTATCCGCGATTTAAAAGGCGAAATTCCCATCCTGGGAGTATGCCTCGGAGAGCAGGCCATCTGCATGGTCTACGGCGCTACTGTAAGCTACGCGAAGCAGCTCATGCATGGTAAGCAGTCCGATACAAAAATCGACTCCGACTGCCCTCTTTTCAAGGATCTTCCCGAAGTTATCAAGGTTGCAAGATACCACTCTCTTGCAGTGGTGGAGGAAACATTGAAAGACACCGATCTGAAGGTCTGTGGCATCACCACCGACGGCGAAGTTATGGCAGTTGAAGATCGCAAGAACAATGTCTACGGCGTCCAGTTCCACCCCGAGTCCATCATGACTCCGGAGGGAGAAAAGATTCTGAGGAATTTCATTGAGCTGACGAAAAAACATTGACAATATCAACCTCCGGTTGGATCATTTCCGGCCGGAGGTGTCTTTTATTTTGTATATTTCAAAGCAAAAAACATATTATACATATTTCTGCTCGTAATACATAATTTACATATTTCTTCATATCCTACATATTTTACATATTTCTTCATTTGCTGTATAAAATACATAAAAGAAAGGCTGTTATATGATATGGAGGAGGAATGAGTTTGACCACCAATATATGTTTAAAACCAAAATTATATATTGTGATTCCCTGCTACAACGAGGAGCAGGTGCTTCCCATTACCTCAAGCTTATTTCTCAGGAAGTTAAATGATCTTATAGCTTCCGGGAAGATCAGTGATGAGTCCCGGATTCTGTTTGTTAATGATGGATCAAGTGACGGTACCTGGAATCTTATCAAAGAGTACTCAGAGGGAGATGAACATTTCAGAGGCATTTCCCTGAGCCGGAACAGAGGACATCAGAATGCTCTTTTGGCAGGCCTCATGGAGGCTATGGAATATTGCGATATTACCATTTCCATCGACTGTGACGGTCAGGATGATGTCAATGCCATGGACGAAATGATCGAGAAATATTCACAGGGCTATGAAGTGGTTTACGGAGTCAGATCCAGGAGGGATAATGATTCATTTTTGAAACAGTTCTCGGCAAAAAGCTACTATAAAATACTCGATGCGGCAGGCGGGGTTGAAGTTGTTTACAATCACGCCGATTACAGACTCATTTCCAAAAAGGTTCTGAAAGAATTTGCTGATTTCCATGAGGTGAATCTGTTTCTTCGCGGCCTGATTCCATTGGTGGGTTTCCCAAGCACATGTGTCTACTATGAAAGGTCCGCGAGAATGGCGGGGGAGAGTCATTATCCTTTGTCAAAGATGCTTTCTCTTGCCTTCGACGGAATCACAAGCCTTACCATAAAACCTATCAGACTTATCATAGGATTTGGCTCACTGGTTACCTTTATTTCGTTCCTTGGAATTGTCTGGGCGGTTATCGGCTTCTTTAATGGCAGCACCGTAGCCGGATGGGCCAGCCTGATATGTCTAATATGCTTTTTTGGCGGAGCAAACATGCTGGCTCTCGGCATCATAGGCGAGTATGTAGGTAAGACATATATCGAGGTAAAGGCGCGGCCGAGATATATAATAAGTGAACGGACGTATACGGAAGCTGTTCCGGAACCGGATGGATCAACCGTCAATAAATGAGGAGAGAGTTGTCGTTTATGAATACTAAAATCTCCATGGATAGTGGAAAACAGATTAACGGATCCTCCGGCTTAGCGCTTACAGTATATGAACGGATTGCGGCTCTGGCAGGTAAAACGGCATGGGGTATCTTTTCCTGCTTCATTTTCTGGCTCTTTATAGTAACAGGATATTCTACGGTAAGACTGGGCACCCTGAATGAGCGGTCCTATATCATCCATGACAATATGGCTCTGAATCTGCTGTTTTCCGTGGTGGCACTATTCCTTATGACGCTGTTTTTCAGAGGCTGTAAAAGGTTTCAGGAAAAGCGGCTTAAAGACGGAATCCGTCCACAGGTTGACCACCGATGGGTGACCGGGGTAATGCTTTCGGCACTTACACTTATGTGCTTAATTTTTGTGATCACAACACAGCATATCCCAAGATCAGATCAGAAATATGTTGTCGATTGCGCTGAAGAGATCCTGAACCATGATTATTCATGCTTTGAACCGGAAGGGTATCTTGATTACTATCCGAATCAGTATGGCATAGTCCTTGTTATGTGCTGCTTTACTGTCATATTCGGAAGCAATAATTATCTTATCTTCCGGCTGATCAATGTCCTGGCTCTCGGGTTGCTTTTTAAATTCATGCGCTCCCTGACAGAGAAAATCTTTGATGTTCCCACAAGCCTTTTGAACTGTGCGCTGCTTCTTATATTTCTGCCAACGTCCCTGTATGTTACTTTCGTATATGGTAACATTCTTGGTTTAACCGCAGGTATCGGAAGCCTGTATTATCTTTATTCTTTCATGGAAGAAAAGGGCAGGTGGAAGCTTGCTATGGCAGTGACATTATGCGCCTTTTCCGTTTTCGTTAAGCAGAACTATATGATCTTCGCCCTGGGGCTTGGTATATACTGCCTGCTGGAGCTTCTGAAAAGAAGAAATTTGCGAACTCTTGCGGCATTTTGCGGCATTCTCCTTACCTTAAGCTTCGGGTCCCTTGTACCGGGCTTTCTGATGAAACATCTGACCGGCATAGACAAAAAAGGCGGTATATCAGGAGTTTCCTTTGTTGTCATGGGACTTCAGGATAACCCTAAAAGATTTAACGGATGGTACAACGAATATAATTACGTTTCCTACAAGAAGGCAGGCTTTGACAAAAATCTTCAGACAGAAAAATGCATGGAGGATCTGAAAGAAAGGCTGACTGAATTTGCCGAAAATCCTCTTATGGCTGTCAGCTTTTTCTCCGGAAAGAATATATCCCAATGGAGTAATCCGGATTTTCAGGCTTTCTGGATAAATCAGGGCCTGAGTTCTGCCCCGGATTTTAAAAGCCCCGGCTGGATAGTTGAATTCCTGTCAGTGTATCGCAGTGAAAGGATTTCAAAATGGCTGAATCTGCTCCAGTTCTGGATCGTAGCGGGAACATTGATATTTGCCCTGTTCTGCAGGAAGGATAATGTCTCTCTGTGTTTAGCCGTGATATTTATCGGCGGATTTCTGTTCCATACCATCTGGGAAGCAAAAGGACAGTACACATTACCATATTTCCTGTGCCTTTTTCCCTTATCATGTTCAGGATGGATGAGCACCATACGACAGTCGGATATCCTGATGGATGAAGTGATTTCGAAGAAGTGGAAGTTCAGTGATAAATATCTAAAACCATTAGTGGTCTCAATGCTTATGCTTGCCTGTATGGTATATTTTTCCATCTTCGGAAACTCAGGCATCCCGGGAAGTCTCCTTGCCGCTAAACAATACGCTGACTTTTCCTACCTGGTATATCTCAGAGAAAATACATCGGAGAGATTCAGCGGAATCAGAACTATTGCGCCTCTTGAGGGCACGGATTGCGATTTAACCGGAGTAAGAATCGAGGCCAATGGCGACAGGGCATTTCTTCATCTGGTTTCAGAGAATACCTATCTTGATGTGATGAAGCACCCGGAAAACACCGATGATGAACATGATGAATACTTAACAGAAGTGGAATTTTCGGCAGAAAAAAGCGAGACTGCCGGCAGCTGGTTTATAAAAAAGGTTTCGGATAACAGTTATTATATATTTTTGAAAAATAATGATAAGCAGACCTTAACTGCAGGGGACAACGGAGAAATCTGTCTGTCACCCCTGGAACCCGATAATAAAAGGCAGCTCTGGCAGTGCCTTCCTTTGAATTAAAAGGTTTGCATAAGTTAAGAAGTGAGTTGTCTATACCGGTGTAAACATCATCCCGCAAACCGGCTCTTAATGTGTCAGATTAATATTTCTATTTCTATAATGTATTCAGAAAGGACTAAACTCTAAAATGAAAATCTGGATAGCGAGACACGGGCAGACCCGTTTAAATAAAATGCACCTTATGCAGGGGCGGACCGATGAGCCCCTGAACGAAACCGGCATAGCTCAGGCGAAAGCCGCAAGAGAGAAGATCGGCGATATAAAATTTGATGCGGTTTACTCAAGCCCTTTGGATCGTGCCATAGTGACGGGCTCCATCATTGGCAATATTGACCGCTCCGAAATCATCATAGATGACAGGCTTATCGAAGCCGATTTCGGAAAATATGAGCAAAAGAAATATTATCTTCTTAATCCTGCCATGGTGCTTTACTGGTCCTTTCCGGAGCTCTTCCCGGCACCTGCAACAGTAGAAAAGCTTTCAGAGCTCATCGGGCGCAGTCATTCCTTTCTGAAGGAACTGGAGCAAAAAGAATACGAAAATGTTCTGGTAGCCTGCCACGGCGGCATCATGCGTCCCCTTTCAGGCTATCTCATAGACAGGCCAAACGGCATTTACTGGTGGCCAAAGCCAAAGAACTGTGAGATACGGGTTTTTGAATCCATCAATGGGAAGCACAAAATGATAGAGGATATACTTTGATGTGATTTTGGATCATATCCCGCGGGCATCCACTTTATAACGTTAATCATAAAATGTCATGTTATTAAAACAGATTCCGCCTGCTATGTCCTGAAAATCATTAAACTTATGCATAAATCTCACTCTATGCAGTGATTTATACATATTTTTTTGCATATTGCGTTTACAAAGTACATTTTTCATGAATAAAAATACTTGATTTCCTTCATAAAAGGTCTATAATTTTTTGCAACAGTATAAACGCTCAGGTTATAAAACTATTTTTATTTATAACTTAGGCAAAGGGTTTGAGGAGGACAATATGAAGAAGAATCTTACAGTACTTATGGCTGCTGTACTTGCCGCTGCATCACTTGCAGGTTGCGGATCAAGCAAGCCTGCAGAGACAACCGCTGCCGCTACAACTGCCGCAGCAACAGAAGCTGCTGCTACAGAGGCTGCTAAGGAAGCTGCCGCAGAGACTACAGCTGCTGCCGAAGAATCAAAGGCAGATAGCGCATCGGAAGGAACAGCAGAGATCCCTACAGATTTCACAACCATCACACCGGGAAAGCTTACAGTTGGTACATCACCTGACTTTGCACCATATGAGTTCTATCACATCAACAATGGCAATCCTGAGCTTGCAGGTTTTGACATTGCCCTGGCTCAGAGAATTGCGGATGATTTAGGTCTCGAGCTTCAGGTAGTTCCTATCGATTTCGACGGTATCCTTATGGAGCTTCAGAACGGCAACATCGACCTTGGTATCTCAGGTTTCTCACCAAGCCCTGAGCGTGCACAGACTTTTGATTTTTCAGACATTTACTACACCGGCGGACAGGCATTCGTTATCCGCAAGGCAGACGTTGATAAGTATAAGGATTATGAAGCTTTCACAGGTCTTCCTGTAGGAGCACAGAACGGTTCCATCCAGATGGGTCTTGCAGAGGCAAATACTCCTAATGCAAACATTATCGGTCTTGCAAAGGTTACAGATATCGTTTCAGAGCTTGTTTCAGGAAAGCTTGAAGGCGCATTCATCGAGACAGCCGTAGCAGAGCAGTACATCAAGAACTATCCTGAGCTTCAGATCGCATGGGATGTTCCATACGATACAGAAGGTTCAGCAGTAGCTCTTAAGAAGGGCAGTGATCTCGCACCTGCAGTAAATGCAGTTATCAAGAATGCTCTTGCAGACGGTACTATGGACGAGTACATTGCTACAGCTCAGGAGCTTGCATCTGATGAGGGCAATGTTTTCGAAGGTCAGCTTGACGAGAACGGCAAGGCTGCAGCTAACTAATACTGAAAAAGAGCAATCCGGTACCGGTTTTTTGAGGCTCGCATATAGCAGGTCACAGAACCGGTATATGGCATTTAAGTTTAATATTTTTTCTCCGGGCATCTGTCCCGGAGATTTTTTCGATTTTTAAACTCGCTGACGTAATCACTTACCCTGTAATTGAAGGAACACACATTTAACTTCATTTGAAACCGTCGGACAATTACGTTTACGAGTATATGTAATTTCCGTTATAATGATTTCGTTATCATTATACTTTTGAAAGGCAGGAATTTTTGTATGACCATCAGTTGGAGCAACATAACCAAACTCCTCAACTACAGCAACATGTTCCAGCAGGGCCTGATCGTAACGGTGCTGCTGGCTTTATGTACTGTATTTTTTGGTTTCTTCTTGGCATTTGGACTGGCACTTATGCTTTTGTCGGATGTAAGACCTTTGAGACATCTCGAAAAGATAAAGACAGATGACATGGAAAGAAAGAAGCGGCTTGATTTCATTGCACGTTTCAATCCGGTTAAGTTTATCGCAAGCGCATATGTACAGTTCGTAAGATGTACTCCTATGCTGGTTCAGATATTCCTTGTTTATTACATTGTTTTCGGATATGTGACATTACCGAAATTCACCTTCCTCGGCTTTATCCAGTTTGAGAGATTCTTCCCTGCTGCAGTGGCGCTGGCATTGAACTCCGGCGGATACATGAGTGCAGTCATCCGCGGAGGCATCGAAGGTGTTGACGGCGGACAGACAGAGGCCGCAAGATCTCTCGGTATGTCCAAGGGCCAGACAATGTTCCATATCATCCTTCCCCAGGCAGTTAAAAACATCCTTCCGGCTGTGGCAAACGAGTTCGTTACCATCATAAAAGAGTCATCCGTTTGTTACACCATCGGAGTTCAGGACATCATGTTCAATGTCAAGAGCGTGCAGTCAGCCACCTTCATCATCGCTGAGCCAC
Organism: Oribacterium sp.; assembly: GCA_024689585.1. Lineage (GTDB taxonomy): Bacteria > Bacillota > Clostridia > Lachnospirales > Lachnospiraceae > Oribacterium. The sequence continues at coordinate 1,521 of JAILDF010000125.1, read as the reverse complement.
TCCTTATGGCAACCTTCCTGTACTTCTGCCTGTGCTACCCGACATCAAAGATCATTGAGCATGTAGAGAGGAGGATGCGTCAAAGTGACAACAGATAATAAAGCCCTCATTCAAGTGAGAAACCTGAAAAAACATTATAATTACGGAAAACTGAAAGCCCTTGACGGCGTAAATATCGATATCAACAAAGGCGACGTTATGGTTGTCATCGGACCGTCCGGTTCCGGAAAGTCCACCTTCCTCAGAAGCCTGAATCTTCTTGAGGAACCGACAGACGGAAGTATCATTTTCGACGGGCAGGAGATAGTTGATTCAAAGATCAATCTGGATGCCTTCCGCCAGCGTATGGGTATGGTGTTCCAACACTTCAATCTGTTTCCTCACAAGACTATACTTGAGAATCTTACACTTGCGCCTCAGATCGTAAAGAAGGCAGGCAAGGAGGAGACTGAGAAGAGAGCTCTGGAGCTTCTTGACAGAGTAGGTCTTAAGGACAGGGCCAATGCTTACCCCGTACAGCTTTCCGGCGGTCAGAAGCAGCGTGTAGCCATAGTTCGTGCTCTTTGTATGAACCCGGAGGTTATGCTTTTTGATGAGCCTACCTCGGCTCTCGATCCTGAAATGGTCGGCGAAGTTCTGGAGGTTATGAAGGAGCTGGCAAAGGCCGGCATGACCATGATATGTGTGACTCACGAGATGGGCTTCGCAAGAGAAGTCGGAAACCGTGTCGTATTTATGGCGGATGGAAATATCATTGAGGAGGGTACTCCGGAGGATATTTTTGATCATCCAAAGAGTGCACGTCTCAAGGATTTCCTCGGAAAAGTTCTGGAAGCCTGAAGATATATATGGCTGGTAACAGGTCAGCCGGGGCATATGCCGGTCAAAGCCGGTGGCATCCGTTTGAATGCGAGTCGCTTCGGTGGAAAAATCTAAAATCGGACCTCTAAGAGGCACTAGGCCCTCGCCGAGTCTTCGTTTACTTTTATGAAAACTCAGACTTGGCGAGGGGGCTAAGAAAAATGGAACCAAGTGCCTCTAAGAGGTCCGATTTTGATTTTTCACACCTCAGCTCAACGCATTCAAACGGATGCCACCGGCTCTTCCCGTCACATGCCCCGGCTGACCTGTTACAATTCACTTTTTTGATGACAGTTGCAGAAACTTTACGATACAATCTAAAAATGAGAATAGGATGATGCAGCTCCCACGATTAAAAGGCAAATTGTGGGCAAAAATATATTCACCCGGAAGGAAGGACAGCATGACGGAAGTAAAACAGCAAATAATAGATTTCATCGAGAACAACAAAAAGATTTTCACTGACTTATCTGACAGAATCTGGGAGAATCCGGAGCTGAGTTTGAAGGAGTTTAAATCGGCTGCCATTTATGAGCAGGTTTTGGAGGAGAATGGTTTTAAGGTCGAGAAGAATTTCGACGATATTGAGACTGCTTTTACCGGGACTTTTGGTTCGGGGCGGCCTGTCATCGGGATTCTCGGTGAGTATGATGCTCTTTC
>JAILDF010000107.1 GCA_024689585.1 Oribacterium sp. | reverse complement strand
CAACACTGTTTCAGATTTCGACAAAGAAGAAATTAAAAGAAAGTTTTCTATCTCCACATCAACCATCCCGGTTGAATACAAGGGTGAGAGCGGAGATTTAAAGATCAATATACTCGATACTCCGGGTTACTTCGATTTCGTTGGCGAAGTAGAGGAGGCTATCTCAGTTGCCGATGCAGCCATCATCGTTGTTAACTGCAAGGCAGGCGTAGAGCCGGGAACGGTAAAGGCATGGGATATCTGTGAGAAATTCCATATCCCACGTATGTTCTTCGTTACCAACATGGACGATGATCATGCATCTTTCCGTCAGCTGGTTCTCGATCTCGAAAAGCGTTTCGGCAGATCTGTCGCACCTTTCCAGATTCCTATCCGTGAAAATGAAAAGTTCGTTGGCTTCGTAAATGTGGTTAAGATGGAGGGCCGTAAGTTCACCAACCTTAATCAGTATGAGGCTATGGAGATTCCCGACTATGTAGAGAAGAACCTTAATATCGCAAGAAATGCACTTCTCGAAGCGGTTGCCGAGACTTCTGATGAATTCATGGAGAAGTATTTCGGCGGAGAAGAGTTTACAGTAGAAGAGATTCAGGCAGCCCTCAGAAAGAGCGTCAGAACCTGTGACATGGTTCCTGTTCTTATGGGTTCAGGCATAAACATCCAGGGCTTCAATGTTCTTCTTCAGGTCATCGACAAGTATTTCCCGGCTCCAAACGAGTTCGAGACTGTCGGTGTAGATGCATCAAACGGCGAACGTTTTACAGCAAAGTACAATTCAGATGCAACCCTTACCGCAAAGGTATGGAAGACCATAGCAGATCCTTTCATGGGCAAGTATTCTCTCCTTAAGGTCTGCACAGGTACCCTCAAGCCAAACACCGAGGTTTACAATGTAAATAAAGAAACAGTTGAAAAGATAGGCAAGATCTATGTTCTCCGCGGCAAGGAAAATATAGAGGTTCCGGAGCTCAAGGCCGGAGATATCGGTGCCGTTGCAAAGCTCACCGTTACAGCAACAGGTGACACAATGGCTGACAGAAATGCGCCTATCATTTATCACGGCCCGCAGATTTCAAAGCCATACACCTATAAGGCATACCGCGCAGAAAACAAGACTGACGAAGACAAGCTTTCAACAGCTCTTGCACGTATGATGGATGAGGATAAGACTCTTAAGGCAGTAGCAGATCCCGGAAACCGTCAGTCACTGCTTTACGGTATCGGAGATCAGCAGCTTGAAGTTGTTGCTTCCATGATCAAGGAGCGTTTCAATGTAAACATCATCCTTGAAAAGCCAAGATTCGCTTACAAGGAGACCATCAAGAAGGTAGCCAAGGTTCAGGGCAGATACAAGAAGCAGTCCGGAGGACACGGCCAGTTCGGTGATGTCATCATGCAGTTTGAGCCATCAGGCGATCTGGATACACCTTACATCTTCGAAGAGAAGGTATTCGGAGGAGCAGTTCCTAAGAACTACTTCCCTGCAGTTGAAAAGGGTGTTCAGGAAGGAACTGAGAAGGGACCTCTTGCAGGTTATCCTGTAGTCGGCATCAAGGCAACACTCCTTGACGGTTCCTACCATCCTGTAGATTCTTCCGATATGGCATTCAAGACTGCTGCCAACATGGCATTCAAGGATGCTTTCATGAAGTGCCAGCCTGTTATCCTCGAGCCTATAGCATCAGTTAAGATCACAGTTCCTGATGCAAATACCGGTGATATAATGGGCGATATGACAAAGCGTCGCGGACGTGTTCTCGGTATGGAGTCCATCGGAAACGGCAAGCAGGTCATTCAGGCTGAGACTCCTATGTCAAGTCTCTACGGCTACTCAACAGATCTTCGTTCCATGACAGGCGGTGCCGGCGATTACGAATACGAGTTCGTAAGATACGAACAGGCTCCGGGAGATGTTCAGAAGCAGATTGTTGAAGAGAACGCCCAGGAAGCAGAGAAGTAATATTTTTATAATCATTACCAGAGATTTTATCCCCCTGAAGGTGGCGCCAGAGCCACCACAGGGGGATTTTTAACAGAACCCTAAAAAGCATGCATTTACTTTCGCGGATAATGTTTCGTCCCGGCAAATCGGCAGTATTTAAATATTGCCGGTACCAAATCCCGGCATACCTATTAAAACTTGACTCGAAACTTTTGCCATATTAGAATATCAAGGTATGTATAAGGCAGAACTATGTCTGCCGGAATGGAGAACAATGGTTAGAATAGCTATAGATTGTATGGGCGGAGACAATGCGCCTTCCGCAATAGTAAGGGGTGCTTTGGATTCACTCAAAGCCACAGCTGATACAAAGCTTTTTTTATTTGGTCCTGAGGATAAACTGAAGCCTGAACTTTCTTATGTAAAAGAGCTCGGGATAACAGATTCCGAACTTAAGGAGCGTGTAGAGATAGTAGATGCACAGGAAGTCATCTCTCTTCATGAAGCTCCTGTTCTGGCTATCCGCCGTAAGAAGGATTCCAGCATAGTAAAGGCTCTCCACTACATAAAGGATGGTCAGGCAGACGCCTTCATATCTGCCGGTTCAAGCGG